>JBJFAQ010000128.1:0-4264 GCA_051887995.1 Eubacteriales bacterium | reverse complement strand
CATTGCCTTTTCGTCAACCGATTGCATAATGCGGCGGTTCTCCTCGTCGAAAGCCCTGCCTTTTTCGGTAAGATAGACTTTATAAAGGCGCATATCCTCTTTCTGCGGCACGCGCGAAATAAATCCCATCTCTTCCATTTTTTTTAGACCGATGCTCACGGTCGGCGCGCTGAGATGCAGCTTCTCGCAAAGCTCAAGTTGCGATACGCCGTCTCGGGCGGCAAGCGACATCATAAGAAAGCGGCAGCTCTGAGATGAAACAGCGTGAGCAAAAGGAGCGGCGGCTTTAACATTCGCGTCAAAAAGACGCGCGATACTGTTAAGTATCATGACAGGATTTTCTTTAAATTCCGGCTTATCGCGGTTTTTTTCTGCCATTTTTTTCATATCCGGCCTCCATTAGTTTATTTGCAAACTAATTATATCATTTTAATCGTTTAATTCAAGGGCAATTACCCTTTTTTTACAATTTGTTAAAAACATAATATGGCTTAAACTTAATTTTTTGCAACTTATTAAAACGCGGACTTATGTGCAAATTAAAGACAGGCAACAGAAAGGAATGGAGCAAAAAATGAAAAAAAAGGTTTTTAAGTTTTTTTCGGTGATTGCCCTGCTGCTCCTGCTTTGCACCGCCGCAGTTATGGGAATCGCCGATTATATAACACCGGACAACATCTCATGTTATAAAGGAAAGGTTACCTCCGGAAACGATTTTGTAGTTCTCGCGCCGTCAGAAGATACGGTTACTGTCTCATCGGAATCATCATTTATTAAAACCACGAAAATGACCGCCAAGGTATTCGGTGTAATTCCGCTTAAAGAGGTAAATGTAAACAGCTATGATAATATGTCTCTTTATGCCGGGGGCTTTCCGTTCGGCGTAAAATTCAACACGGACGGCATTGTCGTCGTCTCACTTCAGGATGTACCGACAGAAAAAGGAAATGTTAATCCCGCATATGCCGCAGGCATACGTGAAAATGACATTATAACCAAATGCAACGGCATCAGAGTCACAGGCGCTGAGGAACTGACCTCGCTCATCGAAAGAAGCGAAGGCAAAACGCTTACGCTTTCATATTTGCGTGAAAATGCCGAGTATATTGTTTCCCTGACGCCCGTTCTCTCCTCGGAAGACGGAAGCTACAAAACCGGCATGTGGATACGAGACAGCGGCGCGGGAATCGGCACGGTAACGTTTATAAATCCCCGTGATAACAGTTTCGGAGGGCTTGGGCACGGCATTTGCGATGCGCAGACCGGGTCTCTTATACCTTTCAGCCGTGGAAACATTATGGAAGTTTCCCTAAGCGGGGTTGTTAAAGGCGTACCGGGAGAGCCCGGGGAGCTTAAAGGCTATTTCGGCGGCAGAAAGCTGGGTGCTGTGCTTATAAATACAGGCTGCGGAGTGTTCGGAGTATACAGCAAACTGCCAAGAGAAGCCTCAGAGCTTTATCCCATAGGGCTGAAGGAAGAAATCAAAAGCGGTCCCGCCACGGTTATCTGTACGGTTGATAACGACGGCATCGGAAAATACGACATCGAAATCTCCGCCGTAAATCTCTCGTCCTCGTCCGATTCAAACAAATGCTTTACCGTGCGCGTTACCGATTCAAAGCTAATAGAAAAAACCGGCGGAATCGTTCAGGGAATGTCGGGCAGCCCGATTATTCAAGGCGGCAAAATCATAGGCGCCGTAACACACGTAATGGTGGGAGATCCGACTGTCGGATACGGAATCTTCATTGAAAATATGCTCTCCAAATGTCCTGATATTTTAAAATAAAAAAGCAGGCCGGATTTTAAAATCCGGCTTGCCATTTATTTTCGATTCTTATTTTCTCTTAAGTTTTCCGATGACCTTGCCGCAGCACTCCGCGTTTTCAAAGTCTTTCAGCATAATGTCCCCGTAATCCGGGTTAAAGGAAATGAGCCTGTCTCCTCCGAACTGCTTGAAATATCCCTCGCCGTCAAGCACGAATATTCCGAGCTCTCCGATTTCGACCGAGTCGCAATCCTCTATAAGAAGTATGTCGCCGTTATGGTATTTGGGCTCCATACTGTTTCCGGAAATACGGAGCGCATAGTCGGCAGACTGGGTTTTTACCGTATCCGGAATGTTGATTTCCTCCGAGCGCTCGCCGTCAAGATACATTCCGGAACCTGCGGAAACAGGCATGTCATAGAGTGAAATCGCTCTGCGTCCGGAAGGAGACGGAGAATATGCATTATATCCGCTTTTTGCCTTTTTGGGCTTCAGAATACGTGCATTCTTTCCGGATTCCGTGTCGGTGCCTATTCCGTAATTTGCTTTTGTTATTCGTTCGGACTCCTTGTTGAGAACGAGCGCAACAAGCTCTCTGCCGTGAGTATCAAGCTGACGGTAGTTTTCGACAAGGCGTATTTCGCCCGACTCAAGATAATAATTGTTATTGTTGTCCGGCTCACCTGTGACGATATAATTCACCGAACAGCCGAGTGCGGAGCAAATTGACAAAATATTTGAAAATTTCGGAGAATCGCTGATCTCAGCCATAATCTTACTGAGTGTACCGAGCGGAATCCCCGTCATTTCGGAAAGCTGCTCGTTTGTAATCTTTTTCTGGGACTTTATTTTCTTTATCCGGTCGATGTATTCCATTTTCGGTCTCCCCTCCGCAATCCGTATTCTGATTACGGTCATATTATATCACACCGATTCCGTTTTGTAAAGAGGTTTTTGAAAAATTTTTCTTTTTTGGAATAAAACTCTTGACAAATCCCAAAAAAGTGATATAATTCTAATTGCAATAGTTCCAAATACGGAAATCAAAGGAGAAAAACATATTATGAATGCATCATTTAATAAAGAATTTCGGGCAGAGAGATATTATGGCGCGGAAAGCAAATCGAGAGCAGCTTCTTTTCCGGAATTTATCATTTTAATTATAACTTTAGTCTCGGAATTTCTCAGAAAAGAAACGGTAAAAACCGCAGTGCGTGTTGGCGTATCACTTTCCTGCCTTGCGGGACTGTTCTCGGTGGTTCATTTCTTTGAGTGCGGCGTTCTCTCTATCGCTCCCGCGATTATACTCGCACTGGCTTTGATGGCGGTCGTTGCTTTCTGTTTCAGAAACGAAAACTGAGCTTAGGTGCAAATCCGGAAACGGGAGTACGCTTTTCCAAAACAAAAACGAGTTTTTGTATACTTCCAAAACCGGCTCTGCATTAAGCATAAATGAGCTTTGAGTTTCCATAAAGGAAACGCCGATTCGTATTTGATTTTGACAGTCTGCCGAACCAATTATCCGAACAAACGGACGCTCTCCGTGCGCGCATATATTAAATGAAGGAATCAGGCATACCAAAAGCAGAAGAAGCATAAACCTTCGCACTTTTCGTCGATGTAGCTTTTTTTGACGCACTTCTGTGAATTTTTTCATTTTTCCCCCGTTTTTCTTTGAGCGAGCGTTTTTATTCGGACATTATTTTATTACTTATTATCAAGAATTATTTCCGCAAGAGCCTCGGCAACGAGTTTTGCCGCGCGTTTTGCTTCGCTTAAGGTATTTCCGCTGCTTCCTATTTCAAGCAGAAGCGAGCCCGGAGTATACTGCTCGTTGTACGCAGCACCGCGAAGATATACCGGTCTGCACAGATTTTCATATTTTTCATTCAGATTGTTTCTCAACTTAAGCGCAAACGCAAGGTGATTTTCCCAGTCGGGAAAATCCGCGCCTTTGTAGTTTGATCCTACGACCGTCATCACCTGCGCCGTGCTCTTTCCGTCAAGCTCGGTAACTCCTTTTATAAGCGCGCCGTCAGAACGCAGAATAGCGTCGCGATGAACGTCAAAAACATATTTGATTGTAGGATATTTTGCAAGATAGCTTTTTATTGTGCTCGCCGCGCGCGAATAAGATTCCTGATATGATTTTTCATCGTGCATAACGGTGCAGTGCAGAGTTTTTATTCCTGAGTTGTTTAAAACTTCCGACATAACACGCCCTATTTCAACAACATTTTTTTCTGTGTCGGGCGAGCGGGCAAGGTCGCTCCCGTCGTCGGTATAATATTCGGCGCCCTCCTCGGAATATGCTTCCGTACCGTGAGTATGTATTATAAGAACGAGCGGTTCACCGGTTTTTAAGGCTCCGTCATCTGACGGAAGAAAACCGTCGCCTAAAAGAAGCGCATTTGTATCCGGCTTGTATCCGGTTTCATTTGATATGTACGCGGCATCCGGATTGCTTTGGCACAAATCGGTTTTAATTATAGGATA
>JBJFAQ010000127.1:0-4269 GCA_051887995.1 Eubacteriales bacterium | reverse complement strand
TTCATAAGCAAAAAAGGAGAGGCGATGCCTCTCCTTTTTCTCAGTCTCCGCGGCAGCCGCACGGACGCTCGGATGCCGGGGGTGGGGTAAACGATGATGTCGAGAAGTCGCCGACAGGGAACGCCATGCTGCGGAAGAGGCTGCATGCGTTTCTCTCCTCGTTTCCGACGCACTCTTTATCCGGCACGGAGTATTCGGTGGCGCTTATGAGGTACTGAGCCGGGCGCGTTATGCGGACGACGGAAAAAATTCCGAGACTGACCGTGAGAACACGCTCGCAGTGTCCGCGGAAGAACGAGCCGTTTACACAGCGGCAGACATCCTCGGGAATCTCGTCTGCGCAGCAGAGCACTCCGCAGCCGCACTTGCAGCAGTCCATAACTCTCGAATCAAGCACAACGGGTGCTGCAACCTCGACTGTTGCCGTCGGGGTGTGCTCGTGCTCGCCGTGAGGGTCGCAACGGCAAATGTCCTCGCCGACGCTGCTCCGGAAAATGCCGGTGCAGCTCTCTCCTCCGAAAAGAATGACCTTTTTCTCGACAGCGGTAACACCGTCAAATTCCTGATTTCTTCCTCCGACACACGCTTCACATTCGAGATGAATGAAGAAACGTATGGTAACGCTGAAAAAGCCGCGGTTGAACTGTACGGGGTCGATGCTGATGTTCGCGCCCGTGATATGCGCGCGTTTTATGCGCACGTTCCCGGTATGTTCGATTATCTCCTGTCCGAAATCCGTGAGGAACACCCTTGTGTTTTCATAACAGTCGCGGTCGCGGCATGAGTCAAGCACGCGGTCGGCTTCGATGCATACGGTGTCGCGTCCGCCTCCGCAAAATCTGTTTTCTGCCATGGTTTATCTCCTTTAACTTAGGTAGAACGACAAAAAAACGCCGCTCTTCCTTAATATTCTATGCCCTATTCCCGATTTTGACAATAATCGCGGCAAAAAAATGCACTTGACGCACAATTTCTTCATTTAGAATATAAATGGAGAAAGAGAAAAATCGAAAAAATACTTGACAAGGCAAAAAAACGGTGATATAATACGCCTATATAAAGGCTATGATCGGAAAGAAGTACGTCAGTAAGGGCATCAGAGAGCTGTCGGTCGGTGCAAGACAGAAGCATTCTGCGGACGGAAATACATTCCGGGAGCTTCACACCCAAAGCGTTTTTTGCGCGAGTAGCTTGTGACGGGAGTGACCGTAATATCACAGAGACACTGATAAAGGTGCCCGATGAGGTTCTCTGCCGCAAGGGGAGAATAAAACAGAGTGGTAACGCGATCTTTTCGCCTCTGTATCCAAGCGATACAGAGGCGGTTTTGTTATCATTTTTCCGGCAGAGACGCAGACGCGCCGAACCGGAAAATTCGGTATAAAGAAAAAATAAAGGAGAAAAACAATGAAAAACACAAAGAAACTCGTAGCCGTCCTTATGGCGGTAATTCTTATGCTCGGTGCTGTTTCTCTCGCGTCCTGCGGAAAAACAGAGACCGGAGAGAATGAAAACAAGACGACCGACACACTTCCTGCCGGAGACGACGGAAACGAGAACGGAGACGACAAAGCAACCTCTGCGCTTCCCATCGTATGCGGCGAAACCGGCATGAACTCGGTTTGCGGCGTTGCCACCTACGGAGTTGACTACTATAACCTCGGCGTAAAGGCCGGAGACATGGCTGCCGACATTCTGCTCGACGGCGCAGACGTTTCCGCAATGCCGGTTCAGACAGACCCGAACCCCGCGCTTTCCGTAAGCCAGTCTGTTGCAGATGAAATCGGCTTTAAGATTCCCGACGCAGTGCTTGAAAAGGCATCCGGCGGAAGCTCCACGCTTTCTGTTGAAAGAGTTGATTCCGCAATTGTAAGCAAGGACGGCGATTTCACAGTCGGTATCCTTCAGCTCGTTCAGCACGTTGCTCTTGACCTCTCGAACAAGGGCTTCCAGGATCAGCTTTCCGTAAGAATGGCTGCGGCAGGCAAGACTGTCACCATTCTTGACGAGAATGCGGCAGGCGACCAGGCGAACAACACAACGATTGCCGAGACTTTTGTCAGCAAGAAGGTAGACCTTATCTACACAATTGCAACTTCCTCCTCTCAGGCAGCCGCAGCTGCAACAACTGAGATTCCCGTGCTCTTCTGCGCGGTTACAGACCCTGTTTCGGCAGGACTTGTAGATTCTATGGACGTTCCCGGCGGAAATGTTTCCGGCGTGTCCGACATCAACCCCGTTGCAGACCAGATTGACCTTATCGCAGAGCTTCTCGGCAAGGAAGACATCAAGATCGGTCTTCTTTACACTTCTTCCGAGGCCAATTCCGTATTCCAGATTGACCTTGCAAAGAAAGAGTGCGACGCAAAGGGATATGCATATGAGGTAAAGGGCATCGGCGACATCAACGATATTGAGGCGGCTTTCGTCGCGCTCAGAGCAGCCGGTGTTGACGCAATATACATCCCGACAGATAACGTTCTTGCAAACGGCGCATCGAACATTCATTCCATTAACCTCGAAGGCTGAGTTTGACAAAAAGGAAAGAAAACCATGCTAGATACGATAACATCCGGTATTTGCCAGGGATTTATCTGGGCAATTCTTGCGCTCGGCGTGTATATATCATTCAGGCTGCTTGATTTTGCAGATCTGAGTTGCGAGGGAAGCATCACATTCGGTGCTTCCATCGCGGCAATGCTGATCTGGAAGGGGGTCAATCCTTTTCTCGCGGCTTTTGTCGCTTTCTGCGGCGGCTGCATCGCGGGAAGCGTGACGGGAATACTCAGCACAAAGCTGAAAATTCCGTCCATTCTTGCCGGAATACTGACAATGATCTCCCTCTATTCAATCAACATTCATGTGATGAGCCTGGCGACCGGTTCGTCAGGCACGGCAAACCTTTCCCTGCTCAATTTCCGTAATAATACCATATATTCGGCAATCAATTCCGTTCTCGGACTCGGAAAGGTGTATTCTTCGCTTATCCTCGGCGCGGTTGCGGCGGCGGCGGTAGTGCTTATTCTCTACTGGTTCTTCGGAACTGAGGTCGGCTCTGCTATCCGTGCCACCGGAGCAAATGAAAAAATGTGCCGCGCGCAGAGTATAGACACGGACCTTATGAAAATACTCGGTCTTGCGCTCTCAAACGGCATGATTTCACTTGCGGGAGCTATGCTCTGCCAGTACCAGAACTATTCCGACGTAAACATGGGCGTAGGCTCGATTGTTATCGGACTTGCTTCAATTATTATCGGCGAGACCGTTTTCATGAAAGCAAAGCACTTTGCGTTCAAAATGGTCGGAATCGTTGTCGGCGCGGTTATTTATCGCGTTGTCGTTGCGATTGTCATTTATTCCGGTATGCCCTCGACGGACCTCAAGCTTATGACCGCCGTTATCGTAATGGTGGCGCTCAGTCTGCCGATGGTGAAAAACGCGTTTCTTGCCGCCAAATCAAAGCGTGCAAGACAGGCGGCTTCAAAAAATACCGCGGGGGGTGAGGGCTGATGAATAGAACGGCGGAAAACGACGTTATGCTTGAGCTTCGCGGAGTTTATAAAACTTTTAATCCGGGAACAGTCAACGAAAAGGTTGCAATGAACGGACTTTCACTTTCCGTCAAAAAAGGCGATTTTATTACCGTCATCGGCGGCAACGGCGCGGGAAAATCCACGCTGATGAACGCGGTAACGGGAGTATTTTCGGTTGACGAGGGACAGATTTTCCTTGACGGTGTGGATATTACGGGACTTTCGGAGCATAAACGCGCGAAATTTTTCGGCAGAGTGTTCCAGGACCCGATGATGGGCACGGCGCCGAACATGGAGATACAGGAAAACCTTGCGCTTGCATACCGACGCGGCAAGAGCCACGGACTCAGGTGGGGAATCACGCCGAAGGAAAAGAAGCTCTACTATGATGAGCTGAAGCGGCTTGAGCTCGGTCTTGAGGACAGGCAGACGACAAAGGTCGGACTGCTTTCCGGCGGACAGCGTCAGGCGCTGACGCTTCTTATGGCGACGCTTGTGAAGCCAAAAATGCTTCTGCTCGACGAGCATACTGCCGCGCTCGACCCGAAAACGGCGGAAAAAGTGCTGTATCTGACCCGTGAGATTGTTGAAGAAGACGGACTGACAACGCTTATGGTCACACACAACATGCAGAACGCCATTGATTACGGAAACAGGCTTATAATGATGTGGGACGGAAAGATTATTCTCGACATAAGCGGTGAAGAAAAGAAAAAGCTGACGGTCGAGGCGCTTC
>JBJFAQ010000126.1:0-19541 GCA_051887995.1 Eubacteriales bacterium | reverse complement strand
TTTACTGATTGGTGCAACGTTCGGATTTTTGATTTATCGGAAATATTGAAAAAATGAAATAATTTTTCAAAAATTGCATATATTTATGCAACTTTTCTCTTTTTCTCTCTATATATGAAAGGACAAACCTTTAAAATTATATGAAGGAGAAAAATATGAGTATTATTGTTAGAAAAACATATTATTGGGAGTCTGATAAATGTAATCACATTGAAAAAGATCTTATTGAACTATTTGTACCTCAAACACATAAAAGCAAAGAATACAAGAATTGGATTGCAATTCTTGATTTGAAAACTTGTTTAGTGTGTAGAAACTGTCATGGAAAAATATATAAATTCCATGAACAACCTATTCAACAACCGCCGGTTCATAATAATTGTCGTTGTGAAATTGTTGAAATCGATGCTGTTTATGCGGGAGGGGCTACTCAAGACGGAGTTGCCGGTGCTGACTATGTATTAAAACAAACAGGAGTTTTACCGGATTGTTACATTACAAAAAAGACAGCTAAAAAATTGGGTTGGTCACCTATACTCGGAAATTTAAATATTGTTGCGCCAGGTATGCAGATAGGAGGGGATGTTTTCCAAAACAGAAACGGGCATCTTCCTATAGCAGAAGGCAGAATATGGTATGAAGCAGATATAAATTATGATTTCGGTTATAGAAATCACCATAGAATATTGTATTCGAATGATGGCTTAATATTTGCAACTTATGATCATTATATGACTTTTGTTCAGGTGCAGTAAAAGGAGGAAAAGGAAATGTTAACTGATGAATTAAAAAAACATATTTTGGACTTTTCAGAATGCAATACTTAGGGGAAATTCATCAAAGAATTCAACTAAAAACAAAACTGACACCACTTGAAAAGCGATGCCAGTTTCTTGCTTAAAATTTAATAACTTCTACCATTTAGGCTGTTTTTGTACTGTCCGCACAATTTGGGGCAGTCCAGCGATTGACCGCTTTTTTTATATAAATTTTTTATAACCCGCATATAATCCTTTTTCGCGTTAAAAACCGCACGAATATACGATGTTTTTCTTTCAGCTCTGCGACAATCCGACAGCTGTCTCCTTGCTTTTCGATTACAATATCTGCAATTTTAACCACAAAGCTCATAATTCGAGATTATCCGGTTCGCCGATTATGGCCGAAAGGTATCGCCAACCTCCTGCACCCGAAAAAGTGATTTCCGCACTTTTTCATACATATTTGTAGGGAAACGGTTCCGCTCGAAAATTATAGTCTCCAAGCTAATACTGTTTCACTTATATTATGAAAGAAAGTTTGCCTGCGCAAAAACGCATTTTCAAAGTTCAATATCTGCATGTACTATGACCGTAAAGCTCGTTTTCTTTCTCTCCTTTGCCGGAGGGACAGAGGATTCTCCGTTTCCCTCCCTTTTTCCGTATGTATCTGTTTTTTCGGTCTTTTTCTTGCTTTCACAAGTTTCTTTTTTATTTATCATTCCTTATTTTACAGGGCTTCTCTATATTCTATTATCATTGGAACGGCGTATGTGCTGAATTTCACGCCAAGGTCAATATTGAAGTTGTCCACCGCCTTCACAAGCCCGATACATCCGACCTGAAAAAGGTCGTCAAGTATCTCGTGTCTTCCGGTAAAGCGCTGGACAACGCTCAGCACAAGTCTAAGATTGCCGTAAATCAGTGTTTCGCGCGCCTTCATGTCCCCTTTTTTGGTTTTTACAAGCAAGTCCTGTATTTCCTCGGCTGTCAGAGTTTTCAGTTTTGCGGTGTTAACGCCGCAAATTTCGACTTTATTATAATATATAAAGCATCACTCCTATCCGTATGTAAAAAGTATTGACCGGATAGGTTTTTGCTTATGCAGATTATGACGGGTGGAAATGATTCTCAGAATGGATTTTCGGAGTGATATTTTTCGGCGAAACTATTGATTTTCGAGGGAAATCCTTTTATAATTAAGAAAAAGGAGGCGGGCTGATGGAAGAAAGTGTCAGAAACAAGCTTCAGGCAATCACAATAACGGATTTTGCCGCTCTCAACCACATAAAGAACAGCAAAGGAACCTCAAATCACCGCGAAAACCGCCCACTCTTTGCCATTGCGCTCAAATATGAGGGCGAAACCGAATATATAACGGACAAGGGGCGATTTCATTCGTCAAAAACAAGTCCAGTTTTGCTTCCGAAAGGAATTAACTATGAATGGCACTGCATTGAGGGCGGAAGATGCTACATTGTTGAGTTTGACGCAGACGCGGAACTCGATGCGCCGGTTGCCTTTCCGCTCTCCGACGCTGACGCGGAAAAGCTCCTGAAACTGATACAGCGCCTGTGCTTTGACCGCAGAACGGAAGCTCCGCTGCGCCGCATTGACGGCATAAAAAACATCTACGACATGCTCCTTATCCTCCTCGGCTCTTCAAAAAGCTATATTCCGTCGGACAAATACAGCCTTATCAAACCTGCGGTAGAGTACATACACCTGCACTACACGGAAAGCATCAGTATTTCCGACCTTGAAGGGCTGATTTCGATAAGCATTGTTTATTTCCGAAAGCTTTTCAAGAGCTTTTTCGGACTTTCTCCTATCGAATACATACAGAAGCTTCGGATAGACGAGGCTAAAAGGATGCTTCGTAGCGACTACGGCACGATTTCGGATATTGCGCTCTCGCTCGGATACCCCAATATGTATTATTTCTCGCGTGTCTTCAAAAGCATCGAGGGAATAAGCCCCTCAAAATACAAAAACATGCTCTGAAAAAGGAAGCTATTACATGGGAATAGAAAATAAAGATTATCTGAAAAACACGAAAGGCAGACTTCTCGGCGTTGACTTCGGCGAGGTGCGAACGGGAGTTGCCGTGTCGGACGAAAGTAGGTTTCTCGCCTCCGGAATCGGTTATATAAAGGTCGGCGGTCTTTCCAAAACTGCCGAGAAAATAACGGAGCTTGCCGCCGAGTACCACGCCTCCGCCGTTGTTGTCGGCTGCCCCGTCAACATGAACGGAAGCGAGGGACCGCGCGCAGAGCGTTGCCGAAATTTTGCTTCAAAGGTCGCGGAGCTTTCGGGGCTTCCCGTTGTCATGATGGACGAGAGAATGACCACAATGGCGGCGTCACGCTTTCTTAATGAGACCGGAACGCACGGTGCAAAGAGAAAAACCGTCATTGACACGCTCTCCGCACAGATCATACTCCAGAATTGCCTGGATTTTCTGAAAAACAGTTGACAAAAAAGAATCTGCCGATTCAGGGTGTCCCCATCAGCAGATTCTTTATTTTTTTGCGGTCTTTGTCGGTTTTACCACGCCTACCTGCTCTCTGTCAGAAAAAATATGACAAATCGGCTTCTGCAATCCGTCCGATGAGCTGTGAGAGGCATATATCAGGCAGAACTGTCTCAGCACCGAAAACGGTTTTCCGCACGTCAGGTGTTTGCCCGTTTTTTACTGCGCAGTGTCCGCGGTGTACCCTAAAAGTGTTTCATATGCTTTGCTGTCTGCGGTCTCATATATTGCTATTGTTCTTCCGTTTTCAAGCTCGATTCTGTCCTCATAAAACCAGAGCCTGACCTCGTCGTCATCGTCTGAAATCCGCACAATGAGACAGAAAGATCCGAAAATATTGTCTTTTGACGACTTATAACTGCTCGATTTCAACGCGCCCTTTACAAGCGTCAGAATTTTTCGGCACTCGTCCGCATCCGTCGTTCTATATTCGCCGCCAAGGTGGTTCACACGGTTATCGTTTATGACGGCATATGACAAATCATTCATTTCCGAAAGAAGCTTCAGCGTTTTTTGCTTAAGAATCATTCCCGAAATTCTCGGGAAAAGCGCCGACAGCCCGACAACGGCAACCGCAAAAAGCAAAACGGCACAGCCGATAAGGATTATTTTCTTGTTTTTCATTTTCAGTTTTGCTCCGCTTAGATAGTTTTTTATGTGAAATAGTGCTGACCGCTATGCGGACTGTAC
Source organism: Eubacteriales bacterium (assembly GCA_051887995.1). GTDB lineage: Bacteria > Bacillota > Clostridia > Oscillospirales > CAG-272 > SIG710. Next base: position 15,560 of record JBJFAQ010000126.1, on the reverse strand, counting down.
GGTTCTCTTGTATAAGCCTGTATGCGCTGTTTTCCCTCTGCCTGACTTAAAAATTCCCGAAAATTGTTTGCTTTTGTCAAGGCAAAGCCCTGCTTTTTGAGCAAAAATTCTTAGAAAAGCAAAAAGCAATTATAATGGAAAGACCTCCGAGCCGCCGGATTTAATTATCCTGCCCCTTCATTTCCTTCATCATCTCAATAATCTGCTGATTTTGATTCTGTCGGATTTTATCGGGCAGTGCAGCAACATAAATGCATCCGATTATTCCAAGGCAAAAACACATCGCGAAAGCGTGCGCTTCTTTACCATAGCCTTTTTCTGCCGCTGCTTTCTCCATCATTGTTGCGCTAACAACAAGACCAATTACTAAAATAAGAATAACTAGAGTAATTAATCCGAGCATTTTTATACCTCCAAAACTCATTATATAAATTCTTCCATGTTGAGCATAATTATATTATAGCACAAAGAGCAAATTTTGTCAACACTTTAAGAGTTTTTTCATAATACCCATTGTGGCAAGCAACAATTTACAATGAGTGTTGGAGGAAAACACAATGATTAAAGGATTACCTGAGAGGTTGCAGAAACTTCGTTCAAAAAACGGACTATCGCAGAAGCAGGTGGCAGATAGGATCGGTGTTTCTCCGTCTATTGTCAGCGGATATGAAACCGGAGAACGAACACCGAGTACAGAAGTTTTACTTTCGTTATCTTACCTCTATAATTGCAGCACCGATTATTTGCTTGGAAAAAAGCACACCGAACCCGATACAGTATTAAATACGGCAGGCTTGACCGACAAACAAATAAAAGCGCTTATCGCCTTGATTGAGACCATAAAAAGTGAATAAATGCGCTCTACTGTTGTTATGACAGCGCCTACTTTTGCCGCCCTCATGCGATAAACAGACCTTGCAGAATTTCTTCTGCAAGGTCTGTTTATCTTTTCTATTGTTTTTTGAGCAAAATCAGTAATTCGGGATTACTTATTGTCCTTAATAGCTGCCTGTGCAGCTGCGAGGCGTGCAATCGGCACACGGTAAGGAGAGCAGGATACATAGTCAAGACCAATCTGGTGGCAGAACTCAACAGATGTGGGATCGCCGCCGTGCTCACCGCAGATACCGCAAGAGAGGTCGGGGCGTGTCTCGCGTCCGAGCTTGACAGCCATCTTCATCAGCTTGCCGACGCCTGCCTGGTCGAGCTTTGCAAACGGGTCGTTCTCATAAATCTTGCCGTCGTAATATGCGCCGAGGAACTTGCCTGCGTCATCGCGGCTGAATCCGAACGTCATCTGTGTAAGGTCGTTCGTACCGAAGCAGAAGAACTCAGCTTCCTTTGCGATTTCGTCAGCGGTGAGAGCTGCGCGAGGAATCTCGATCATGGTACCTACCTGATATTTAAGGTCAATACCGGATGCGGCGATTTCCTCATCGGCTGTCTTTACGACAGTGTCCTTAACGAACTTAAGCTCCTTGATTTCACCCACAAGAGGAATCATGATTTCCGGAACAACGTTCCAGTCGGGATGCTTCTTCTTTGTCGTAATTGCCGCACGGATAACGGCTCTTGTCTGCATAGCCGCAATCTCAGGGTAAGTTACCGCAAGACGGCATCCGCGGTGACCCATCATCGGGTTAAACTCATGCAGGCTGTTTATGATATTCTTGATTTCTTCAACGCTCTTGCCCTGTGCGTCAGCGAGGAGCTTGATGTCCTCATCTGTCGTGGGAACGAACTCATGAAGCGGAGGATCGAGGAAACGAATAACTACCGGATAGCCCTCAAGCGCCTCATAGAGCTGCTCGAAGTCGCCCTGCTGGTAAGGAAGGATCTTTGCAAGTGCAGCTTCTCTTTCTTCAACCGTATCAGAGCAGATCATCTCGCGGAATGCGGCAATTCTCTCAGGATCAAAGAACATGTGCTCTGTGCGGCAAAGACCGATGCCCTCAGCGCCGAGCTCGCGTGCTTTCTTTGCATCGCGGGGAGTATCTGCGTTTGTACGTACCTTGAGCTTGCGGTATTTGTCAGCCCAGCCCATGATGCGTCCGAAATATCCGCTGATTGTAGCGTCAACGGTGGGAATAGCCTCGCCGTAGATGTTACCTGTTGAACCGTCGATTGAAATAACGTCGCCCTCGTGGAAGGTCTTTCCGCCGAGTGTGAACTTCTTGTTTTCTTCATCCATTGTGATATCACCGCAACCGGATACGCAGCATGTACCCATACCGCGGGCAACAACGGCTGCATGAGAAGTCATACCGCCACGAACAGTCAGGATACCCTGAGCAGCCTTCATACCTGTGATATCCTCAGGAGAGGTCTCAAGACGAACAAGAACTACCTTCTTGCCGGCAGCCTTCCATGCCTCAGCGTCCTCAGCGGAGAATACAACCTGTCCGCAAGCAGCTCCGGGGGAAGCGCCGAGACCGCGTCCGAGAGGAGTAGCAGCCTTCAGAGCCTTTGCGTCGAACTGCGGGTGCAGAAGTGTGTCAAGGTTACGGGGATCTATCATAAGAACAGCCTTCTTCTCGTCGATCATGCCCTCGTCAACGAGGTCGCACGCGATCTTGAGAGCCGCCTGAGCCGTTCTCTTGCCGTTTCTGGTCTGGAGCATGAAGAGCTTGCCGTGCTCGACGGTGAACTCCATGTCCTGCATGTCGCGGTAGTGATTTTCAAGCGTCTTGCAGACCTGCTCGAACTGAGCGAAAGCCTCGGGGAACTTGTTTGCCATCTCTGCAATCGGCATAGGTGTACGAACGCCTGCAACAACGTCCTCGCCCTGAGCGTTTGTGAGAAATTCTCCGAACAGACCCTTGTTTCCTGTTGCGGGGTCACGTGTGAATGCAACGCCCGTACCGCAGTCGTCGCCCATGTTACCGAACGCCATCATCTGGACGTTAACGGCAGTACCCCAGGAATAAGGAATATCGTTATCGCGGCGGTATACGTTTGCACGGGGGTTATCCCAGCTGCGGAATACTGCCTTGACAGCGCCGATAAGCTGCTCTTTGGGGTCGTTCGGGAAGTCCGAACCGATTTTGGACTTATATTCAGCCTTGAACTGGTTTGCGAGAGTCTTAAGGTCGTCTGCATCAAGCTCAACGTCGAACTTAACGCCCTTTTCTTCCTTCATCTTGTCGATGAGCTGCTCGAAGTACTTCTTGCCGACTTCCATAACAACGTCGGAGTACATCTGGATAAATCTTCTGTAGCAGTCCCACGCCCATCTTGCGTTGCCGGACTTCTCGGCAATAACGTTTACAACCTCCTCGTTAAGACCGAGGTTAAGAATGGTATCCATCATACCGGGCATGGATGCGCGTGCGCCGGAACGAACAGAAACAAGCAGCGGGTTTTCCTTGTCGCCGAACTTCTTGCCTGTGATCTTCTCCATCTTTTCGATGTAAGTCATGATTTCAGCCATGATTTCATCGTTGATCTGTCTTCCGTCCTCGTAATACTGTGTGCACGCCTCCGTGGAAATCGTGAATCCCTGCGGAACAGGAAGACCGATGTTGGTCATTTCAGCCAGGTTTGCACCCTTACCGCCGAGAAGCTCGCGCATGTTCGCATTTCCCTCGGTAAAGAGATAGCAATACTTCTTTGCCATTTGAAATTCCTCCATATATTCATTATTTTTTTGACAAACTGTGCTTCGGGCGCAAGCATAGGTGACGAAAAAAGGCTCGCCAAAACCCGCCTGCACCGGGCGTATGATGATTTTTTGGTTTCACAACAGAATTATTATACCATAAAAAAACTTGCAAAGTCAAGGGTTTTACCAATAAATAGTAAACTTTTTATTAACTTCGTCATTATCGGCAAAAAAAGCGTTTGACAGCGGCGGCGATAATGTATATAATGTTAGATACTATGCATCTATTTCGGAAGGAACTGTCTTTGATTTATGGCGGATATATTCGAGCTTTTTAAGCAAATTGCAGAAAAAAAGGAAAAAACTGGAGCGGCAGGACCTGTATCCTTCATTGTCGCGGGGCTCGGCAACCCGGGAGACAAATATTTTCACACAAGGCATAATACCGGTTTTCTCGCGCTTGACTACATCTCGCAGAAGGCAGAGACAAAAATTGACCGGCTGCGCTTCAAAGCGCTGACGGGTAACGCCGTCATAGGCGGACACAGAGTGCTGTTTATGAAACCGCAGACCTTTATGAACTGCTCCGGGGAGGCGGTCGCGGAAGCGGCTTCGTTCTATAACATCGCACCGGAAAACATCATAGTCATTTTCGACGATATCAGTCTTGACGTCGGCAGACTGCGCGTGAGACGAAGCGGCAGTGCGGGCGGGCACAACGGCATAAAAAGCATCATTTCCTGCATAGGCTCGGAAGAGTTCCCCCGCATAAAAATCGGAGTAGGCGCAAAGCCGCATCCGGACTATGACCTTGCGGACTGGGTGCTCTCCGAATTCGGAAAAGAGGACAAGGAAAAGCTTTTTTCCGCTTTCGGATATGCGTACGACGGACTTCTTAAAATTCTTGACGGCGACATCGACGGCGCAATGCAGCTCTGCAACTCGGCAAAAAACACGGAGAAAGAAAACTGAATATATTTTTGCTTTCAAATCCAGAATAACCACCGAGGAACAACTTTAAATGAACAATATTCTTACTGATATAATCCGGCGCGACGGCGAATACCCTCAGCTTCTCTCCTCTGTCCTTAAAGCCTATGATGCGAGAGAACCGCTTCCGATTGTTGCAAGCGGGCTTTGCGAGGGCGCGGCAGACGCGCTCTACGTTTCCCTTATCGAGGACGTTTCAAGGGAAAGAGGCGGCTGTGCGCTGCTTGTTTGCGCGGAAGAAAAGGAAGCGGTAAGGCAAAAGGCGCTTCTTGAGCGCTTCGGGCTTAAATGCGGCTTTTTTATCGCGCGGGATCTGACTTTTTATAATATAACCGCCTCTCATGAATACGAGCATGAGAGGCTGAATGTGCTGTGCGGCATTTTAAACGGGGAATTTGACGCAGTTGTGACAACGCCGGACGCGGCGCTCGGCTACACAATGCCAATGGGCGTGCTTTCATCACACATGCTTCGAATAGAATACGGCAAAACCCTCTCTCTTGAAAACACTGCGGCCGCGCTTGTCGATGCCGGCTATACCCGTACGGAGCTTGTTGACGGTGCGGGACAATTTGCCGTCCGCGGCGGAATCATCGATATCTTTCCGCCGAGCGGTCGTTATCTTACCGTCGACGGAAAAGAGCTCGGCGGCGCGCTTGCCCTCAGAATCGAGCTTTTCGGCGACGAAGTTGACCGAATGGGCGCTTTTGAGGTCGAAACACAGCGCATAACCGAAAATCTTGATTTTGCGGAAATTATGCCGGCGCGGGAGATACTTCTCACAGACGACACGCGCTCAAAGCTCAAAAAAGCCGTTTCCGAACGCATAAAGTCATGCCGCGACAGCCGCGCCTCGGAGGAGCTGACGGGAGAGCTTGCCGCCATTGACGGCGGGCTTGAGCTTGGCTTTGCGGATAAATATATATCTCTCATATACCCCGAAAAAACGTGTCTTCTCGACTATATGAAAACAGGCTCGCGCGGACTTGTCATAATCCGCTCGACAAGTGCTGTTGCAGAGCGCCTGAAGGCCTCCGAGTGGCATGTTCACAAGACAATAGAAGAGCTGCTCGAGAGCGGCACAATTGCGCCGAGGTACACCGATTATTCAAAGCCTTCGTCGGCGTTTGAGCTATGGTGTGACGAAAATGTCACTCTCCATGTTGACTCCTTCGCTTCCGGAATGTCGGGAAAGAAGCTCGGCGGTCTCTTCGGCTTCAGAACAAAGCACATGGTCACGTACGGCGAAAATCCCGACCTGCTGCGCGATGACCTGAGAACCTATACCGAGGCAAGCTACCGCACCGTACTGCTCTGCGAAAACGAAACGGCGGCGAAAAACATGCATACTCTGCTTGAGGGCGAGCCGTACAGAGCGTATATCGCGGTGGAAAACGGCGACTTTGACGCAGACACTCTGCCGCGCGGCTCGGTTCTCATTGTTTGGAAGCAGTACCTTGCAGGATATGAGCTTCCCGCGCCCAAAATCGCAGTCCTTTCGACAAATCCGGAAAGCAGAACGGGAAATATAAGGCAGACCTCCCTCTCCCGCCGCAAAAAGAAGATAAGCGGCACGAAAAAGGTGCTTTCCTACGCCGACCTTGCCATCGGAGATTACGTTGTACACGAGACATACGGAATCGGCATCTACAAAGGCATAGAAAAGGTGACAACAAACGGCGTAAGCCGTGACTATATAACGATTCAGTATGCAGGCAGTGACAAGCTCTTTCTGCCGACGGAAAAGCTGGATATGGTGTCGAAATACATCGGCGCGCGCGCCGAGGACGGCACGGTAAAGCTTTCCAAGTTCGGCGGCGGCGACTGGCAGAAGGCAAAATCCCGCGCCAAAGCCGCAGTAAAGGAAATGGCAAAAGAACTGATACAGCTTTATGCCAGACGTATGCGTCAGAGCGGTTTTGCCTTTCCCGAGGACGACGACTGCCAGAGAGACTTTGAAGCGGCGTTTGAATACGAGGAAACTCCGAGCCAGCTCACCGCCATTGACGAAATAAAGCAGGATATGATGCGCCCCGTTCCGATGGACAGACTGCTGTGCGGCGACGTCGGATTCGGAAAAACAGAGGTGGCGCTCAGAGCCGCCTACAAAGCTGTACTCGGCGGAAAGCAGGTTGCAATACTCGTTCCGACAACGATACTTGCCCTCCAGCACTACCAGACGGCGCTGAGCCGCTTCCGTGCATTTCCCGTCAACGTCGATTTGATTTCACGTTTCCGCACCCAGAAACAGCAGCAGCTCACTCTTCGCAAACTGCGAAGAGGTGAAATTGATATCATAATCGGCACTCACAGGCTCGTTTCAAGCGATATTTCCTTTGCAGACCTCGGTCTTCTCATCATCGACGAGGAACAGCGCTTCGGCGTTGCCCAGAAAGAGAAGCTGAAACAGCTTTCGGGAAACGTAGACGTGCTGACGCTCACGGCAACCCCGATTCCGCGCACTCTAAACATGGCAATGAGCGGAATCAGGGACATTTCCATTCTTGACGACGCTCCGGGTGACAGACTTCCGGTTCAGACATACGTGCTTGAGCACGAGGAGCTTATCATCGAGGAGGCGATAAGGCGCGAACTGCGCAGAGGCGGTCAGGTCTTCTATCTTCACAACGACATCGAAAGCATAAACGTCCTCGCGGCAAGCCTTTCCGCAAGAATACCGGAGGCGAGAATAACCGTCGCGCACGGGCGCATGGAAAGAGATGAGCTTGAGGAGATATGGAGCGATATGCTCGCGGGTGAAATCGACATTCTCATCTGCACGACCATCATTGAAACCGGCGTTGACATTCCGAACGCAAACACGCTGATCGTAGACAAGGCGCACAAGCTCGGTCTTTCTCAGCTTCACCAGCTCAGGGGACGCGTGGGGCGCTCCTCCAGAAGAGCATACGCATATTTCACATACCCAAAGGGAATGGCGCTGTCCGAGGTGTCAACCAAGCGCCTTGAGGCAATACGCGAATACGCGGAGTTCGGCGCAGGCTTCAAAATTGCCTTGCGCGACATGGAGATACGTGGCGTCGGCAACCTCCTCGGAGCGGAACAGCACGGGCATCTTGACGCCATCGGATACGACCTCTATATAAAGCTTTTAAACGACGCAGTGCTTGAAGAAAAAGGCGAAAAGCCCGAGGAAAGACCGGACTGCACGGTTAATCTGCTTTGCGACGCATTCCTTCCCGAAAAATACGTTTCATCTTCCTCCGTCCGCATGGAGCTTTACAAAAAGATTGCCATGATAGAAAACGAAGCCGACAGGGACGACATCATAGATGAGCTTTACGACCGCTTCGGAGATATGCCTCGCCCCGCAAAAAATCTGCTTCAGATAGCGTATCTTCGCGCGCTTGCGGCCTCATGCGGCGTGCTGAAGCTCGAGCAGACGGCAAACGAGGTAAAGATTTTCCCCGTTTCCTTCAAATACGACATCTGGGCGGAGGTAAACCGCCGCTGCGGCGGAAGAATGAGGATAATCATGTCCTCATCACCCCATTTTGTATATCGTTTTTCCGGCGGTGAGGACATTCTAAGCCTGCTTGAAAAGCTTTTTGTCTGCTACGGACAGGTAAAAGCCGAGCAGGAATCCGAAAAGGGCACTGAAAGCTGAGAAAATCGGTCAGACACACCGCAAATTACGCAAAAGAAAGGAAGTCAAACACAAAAATGAATAAGAAAAATAACATCGCACGCATTTTTGCGCTTCTGCTCTCATGCATACTGCTGTTTTCCTCCTGCGCCTCCTCCACGGGCGAGACGCTTATGTCGCTCGGAAATGCAAAAATTTCGGTCAACATGTACCGCCTGTGGCTCTCGCGCGTAAAAGGCGCATACGGCGGCGCAGACGACTCTGTCTGGCAGGAAACAAACGACGACGGCAGAACTTACGACGAAATCTTCACGGAATATGTAACTCAGAACGCAAAGACCTTCCTCTGTGCGCTTTATGAATTTGATAAGCTGGGGCTGAAGCTCCCCGACGCGGAAAAAGAGAAAATCGAGAACACCATGAACGAAATTCTCACCGAGCGCGCAGGCGGCAGCAAGTCGGAGCTTAATTCCATGCTTGCAAATTACGGAGTAAACTATAATATTCTGAAAGAGATATACACGATAGAGGCAAAAACCGCGTATCTCGAAGAATATCTTTTCGGCGAGGGCGGCACGGAGAAAATCACAGACGAGCAGAGGGACGAATACTACAAGTCCGAATATGTCCGCATAAAACAGATTTTCTTCTATACGGCAAACAAGCCCGTCACGGACAGCGAGGGCAATTACACCTATGACGACGAAGGCTACGTCGTCACCCGCGACTACACCGAGGCGGAGATAGCGGAGCAGAAAGAAAAAGCCGCGCTCATCACGGCTTCCCTCACGTCGGGACAGGATTTTGACCTGCTCATGGCGCAGAGTGAGGACACTGCATCGCAAAGCTACCCGAACGGATATTATTTCACAAGGTCCTCTCAGTATGTAGCCGAGGTGGTAGGTGCGGCATTCAGCCTCTCGGAGGGAGAATTTACAACGGTCGAGTCGGAATACGGAATACACATAATAAAGCGCCTGCCGCTCGATGAGAAGGGGTATGCCGCGCAGACAAACGCCGACTTTTTCACCGATTTTGAGGACAATCTCCGCACCGGACTTTTCACGGCGCGCCTTGTCGCATATGAGGACGATATCAAGATAAACGAAAGCCTTCTCGGAAAATATTCTGTCGCGTCCTCCGCTTCAAACAGCTACTACTGATTCCTTTCGACTCATATATTTTATTTGGAAAATGTGGTCCTATTTGTTTTTTTGAATATAAATAAAATCGGTGAATAAGATGGAATAAGCTAAGTGATTTTATGAAAATCCGGGTACTCTATTCCTTTCCGGGGATTGAGTATCCGGCAAAAAGTACAAAACTTTATAAAAAACAAAACACCGCGCAGAACTTGTTGTTCTGCGCGGTGTTTCGATATTATCCCGAACGGCATAACTGTTCGGACTATATTTCAATGGTGACCCATGCGGGAATCGAACCCACGTTTTCGCCGTGAGAGGGCGATGTCTTAGCCGCTTGACCAATGGGCCGTCAACGCAGGGTATTATATCATACTTTTTTCAAAAAATCAATACCTTTTTCAAAAAAATTTTTCTGCGCCGCAAAAACGCGTAAAAAACCGTCAAAAGGACAGGAAAACCCGTTTGGGTTTTCCTGTCTTTCGCGCTCTTATGCCGCTTCGCCTATCTGGAATATCGGTGTGAGCGCATACTTGTTTTTGCCCGCGTAATGATGGTCAAGCGCTCCGCTTGCAAGAATGACGTCCACATTGCTCTCGTTTCCGTGCTCGGGAGAGCGCAGCCAGACAATGCACGGCTTTCCGTCCTTTTCAAATATACGTCCGCTGTCAGCGCCGCGTCCCGGCTCTGAGAGCGTACTCTTTTCCCTGAAATATCCGAGAGGCGATCCCTCGGGGTCGTCTGCGTCCTCCTCGCCGCCGTACACCTCGACGCGCGCCGGAAGCACCACTCTATCTGAGAGCGTTACCGAGCCGTTTCCGTCTCCGAGCGTCGGGTGAGCTACGCAGGTCGTATAGGTCTGAACGGACAGTGCTCCGAGGACCTCGGCGTCAACGCCGTGCAGAAATCCGTGTGTGTTTAACGCATATGACGGCATGCGGTCAAAAATGCCGTTTTGATGCCACCAGCTTCCCTTTTTCGCGGTGCTGTTGAGATACTGACGCACGGCGCTCTTTTCATAATTGTTGCAGCCGTATCTGGCGCGTCCGATATGGTTTATGTTGCCCGTTATCCTGCCCCATGTGAAAAGCTTTCCGAGAAATGTTCCCGCTTCGCCTTCATTTACATACGAATAATTCGAGGACGACATCGCTTCCGCCGAGTCAAAAGCGCAGATAAGCGCGTCCTTAAGGTGTGTTTTATACCACCAGTTAATAACAAGCTGACCTCCTGCCGGAACGTCCTCGGGCAAGGTAAAGTTAAATGCTTCCCAGCCGTCTGAATAGTCGGTGTCATAGCCTGACGGAAGCGTAAAATAATACGTCCCCGCACTTAGTCCGTTCTCGCAGTAATAAAGCGCCTCGGGGCTGTCAAATTCGAAGCTTCCGATGCCGCATGTAGGCATAAGGCGGACATAATGACCGTCAGGATCAAGATCGGCAATGCGTACCTCAACCGTCTCGGCTATCTCCTTTATTATTATTTCGTCATAAAGCGCAGGTGTGCCGCTCACGCTGATACCGAAGTCCGAGAGATTGACCTCCTTCCCGCCGAAAAGCCAGACGTTACCGTTGTAGAAGAAGCAGTATGTCCCGGAACCGACAGTTCCGCCGTGCATAAGCCATACCTCCTCGTCCACAGATACGCTTTCAATGCCGGTTGAAAGTCCCTTGCTTGCCGAAATGCTTTTTTCTCTTTCAAGAGTAAACCTGTCGTCAAGTGAAAACAGCTTATTTGCCATGCCGAGCCGGCAGGCGTACGCAATATTCTGCGGCGTACCCGCAAAGGCAAGGAGCATTTCTCTGCCAAGCGTGACGGTCTCCGCCGCATGTCTTGCATTTTCCTCGCTCTCGGCAGCGCTTGCCGCGCTGGAGGATGCTTCTTTTGCAAAGCTGCTTGCCTCTTTTGCGGCTTGTGCCGCCTTTTCCGTCTCCGCGCAGATTCCGTCCGCCTTTTTCAGCGAATTTTTTACGTCCTCCATAATATTCATGATTTTAGATGTGAACGTTTCTGGCGCTTCGCCTCCGGGCAACGCGTCCCTTGCCCCATCGTGCACCTTGCCGAGCTCTCCCCAAAGCGTGGGACTTGCGGTTTTTCCCTCTCCGTCTGTGCCGAAAACGCCTACTCTGACGGTCATACCCGGGGTCTGAAGTATTTCCCACGGAACGGTGCAGGTATTTGCCGTGTCAAGCGGAACTCCGCAGCACTTTTCTTCGGTGCTGAAGACCGCGTTCCGCGCAAGACCGTCCCAGCTCTCGTCAAAGCTGAAAATGCACTCATATGTGTTGACAGAGCCTGCAACGAGCACCGGACGCGGAAGCTCGACAGTTGCCGCTCTGTTTTCCACCGTAATCTGAAACTGATTTTTCATTTTTCTTTATTTTCCTTTCTTTTTTGTAATTCTGATTAGTCAATTAAACATAAATGGCGCGAAAAAGGTGCTCCGCGGCAGTGCGTGAGCGCATTTTTTGACTTTTCAGCGCCCTCCCATGCCGCATAGAATAGGCATATCAGCCTTTCACGCCGTCCGGCAGTGCAAGAACCGTATTTTATTTTCGTTTTTTTCATTTTATCACCTCCTTTGTTTAATTTACTAAACACATTATATGTTTTTTAAAAAGCCTTGTCAAGCCCGTTTTCAAAAATGTTTTATTTTTTTAACGCATATTGACATATCAGCAAAAATAATGTATAATTGATTAAACAGTTTTTGGAGGTTTCGCTATGAAAATCGGAGAAATCATAAAAAATTACCGTGCGGAACACCGCTTGTCACAGCGCACGTTTGCCGCGCAGTGCGAGGTGTCGAACGGTTACATTTCAATGCTTGAGGAAGGCAAAAATCCAAAAACCGGAGAACCGATAATTCCCTCTGTCGGAACTCTGAAAAAAATCGCCTCCGCCATGGGAATGTCCCTCGGAACTCTTGTAGGAGAAATGGACGGAGGAAAATCCGAGCTTGCCGCGGCGGATATTACGCTTCCCGACAACATCTTCCGTGTTGAAATGCGCAAATTTCCGCTCATCGGAGAGATTGCCTGCGGCGAGCCTATCTTTGCCGACGAGGATCACGAGTCGTATATTATGGCGTCAAGTGAAATACACGCCGATTTCTGCCTTGTGGCAAAGGGCGACAGCATGTCGGGAGCGCGCATATGCGACGGCGACGTTGTGTTTATAAAAAAACAGCCGATAGTAGAGAACGGCGAAATCGCCGCCGTCATTATCGGCTCTGAGGCCACGCTCAAGCGCTGGTATTACTATCCGAACAAAAAAAAGCTCGTTCTGACGCCGGAAAACGCTTCATACGAGCCGTTTGTTTATGTCGGGGATGAGCTTTGCGAGGTGCGCTGCATCGGAAAAGCCGTCTGCTTTATGAGCCGGCTGTAAAAGAAAAGCAAATACCGCAAAAACACACTTTCAAAGGCAAAAATCACTCTCCCGAGGCAAGAAATTGCTCAGAAAAAGTCGTTATTTTGCGGTTTTGCGGTCTTTCGGGGAAAATAAGTCGAAAGGTGTTAAATGCTTTTCTTTACCAATCGCTTTTTATGCTTGACAGGAAAATATATACATGATATAATAGAAAAACTCTGATAAAAAGTATTTCTCTTTGGAGGAAATCAATGATTAAAAAACTGCTTTCCTGCGTGCGGGAGTACAAGAAGGAAGCGATTCTGTCGCCTCTTACCGTCTCGCTCGAGGTTGTCGTGGAATGTCTCATTCCGCTTCTTACATCAAATCTAATAGACGAAATTCAGGCAGGCTGCGGCATGTATACCATACTTCGCTACGGTCTGCTCCTTATCGTCATGGCTTTTCTGTCGCTCACCTTCGGTATCCTCGCCGGACGCTTCTGTGCCGACGCCGCGACCGGTTTTGCCAAAAATCTGCGCCACGACCTTTTCTACCGCGTGCAGGAGTTCTCTTTCGCCAACATCGACAAATTCTCAACACCGAGCCTTGTCACCCGTCTGACAACGGACGTAACGAACGTCCAGCAGGCGTTCATGATGATAATCCGCACGGCGATCCGCTGTCCTTTCATGCTGATTTTCGCCTTTGCAATGTCTGTAAAGCTCGGAGGAAAGCTCGCATGGATTTTCGCCGGCATCATTCCCGTGCTCGGGTTTGCGCTGTTCACCATCATCTTCAAGGTCATGCCGCTTTTCAAACGCGTTTTCAAAAAGTACGATGCGCTGAACGAATCGGTTCAGGAAAATGTCAAGGGAATGAGAGTTGTCAAGTCCTTTGTCCGCGAAGATTTTGAAAAGAAAAAATTTGCGCGTTCCTCCGAAGAGCTGCGAAATGACTTTACCCGTGCGGAAAAGATTCTTGCCCTCGGCGGTCCGATAATGCAGTTCTGCGTTTACACCTCCTGCATACTGATTTCCTATTTCTGTTCAAAACTCGTCATCTCCACCGGAGCTGCAAAATACGGGCTCGGCACGCTTTCCGGCATGATAACTTACTCCATGCAGGTGCTCATGAGCATGATGATGATTTCCTACATCTTCGTAATGCTGACAATGGCGGCGGAATCCGCCCGCCGTATTGCCGAGGTCTTAAGCGAGGAAAGCTGTCTTAAAAGTCCGGAAAACGCTTTGACGGAAGTAAAGGACGGAAGCATCGACTTTGATGGCGTGAGCTTCAAATACAGCGAAAAAGCCGAGAAAATGGCGCTTGAAGGAATCGACCTTCATATCGCATCCGGGCAGACCGTCGGAATCATCGGCGGCACCGGAAGCTCCAAAACCTCTCTTGTCAACCTCATCTCGCGTCTGTACGACGTCACGGAGGGCAGCTTAAAGGTCGGCGGCGCCGATGTGCGTGAATACGACCTCGAGGTGCTTCGCAACAATGTAGCCGTCGTGCTTCAGAAAAACGTTCTGTTTTCAGGTACAATAAAGGAAAATCTGCGCTGGGGAGACCCGGACGCTTCGGACGAGGAGCTTGAGCGCATCTGCCGTCTGGCACAGGCGGACGAATTTATTCAGGGCTTTCCCGACAAGTATGACACATATATCGAGCAGGGCGGAGCAAATGTCTCCGGCGGTCAGAAACAGCGCCTTTGCATTGCCCGCGCGCTTCTGAAAAAGCCGAAAATACTGATTCTCGATGACTCTACCTCCGCAGTTGACACAAAAACCGATGCGCTCATACGCCGTGCTTTACGCGAGGAGATTCCGGGAACGACAAAAATCATAATCGCACAGCGCATCTCCTCTGTCGAGGACGCGGACGTTATCGTTGTGCTCGACGGCGGCAGGATAAACGGCATAGGAACGCACAAAGAGCTGCTTGAGAACAACGAAATATACCGCGAGGTCTATATGTCCCAGACACGCGGAAGCGGAGAGGAGGAAAGCGCATGAATATGAAAAAGAAGAACGCTGCCGGCGCGCCTCCCAAGGTAAAAAAGGGTACTATATTGCGGCTTATCCGTTATCTTTTCGCCGACTACGGCTGGATGATAGGGCTTGAAATTGCACTGCTTGCCGTTTTTGCCCTCATCAGCACCGCTCCCTCTGTGTTTATAAAGACGATCGCCTCTTACATTGAAGAAGGACTTCAGACAATCAAAGAAACCGGAACATCGGATTTTGCGGCGGTATACTCCGGAATTGCGCCGAAGATAATAAAAGCCATTGTCATTATGATATGCATATACGCGGCGGGACTTGTCTGCTCCTTCACCGTAAACCGCATGGGCGCCGTAATAACGCAGGGATTCCTCTGCAACATGAGAAAGCGTATGTTCGACCGCATGCAGACGCTTCCGATAAAATATTTTGACACTCACAGCCACGGCGACATCATGAGCTATTATACAAACGACATCGACACCCTGCGTCAGCTCATTTCAGGCTCGATTCCGAATCTGCTCACCTCCGCGCTTGTGATAACGGTCCTCATCTGCATCATGCTTTATTACAGCATCTGGATGACTCTTGTAGTGCTACTCGGAGCGGCGGCGATGATACTTGTTACAAAAACCGTCGGCGGAAACAGCGCCAAGTATTTTGTCCGCCAGCAGAAATCGCTCGCAAAGGCGGAGGGCTTCATCGAGGAAATCATGAACGGTCAGAAAGTGGTAAAGGTATTCTGCCATGAGGAAGCGGCGGAGGCGGATTTCGACCTTCTGAACGAAAAACTGCGTTCGGATGCCGACAATGCAAACCGCTTTGCAAATATTCTCATGCCGATAATGGGCAACATCGGA
>JBJFAQ010000125.1:0-20334 GCA_051887995.1 Eubacteriales bacterium | reverse complement strand
GTGCCGATACGCATAGGTGTGAACAGTGGTTCGCTTGAGCCTCACTTGCTTGAAAAATACGGACGGCCGACGCCCGAGGCGCTTGCCGAGAGTGCCATGTACCATGTTTCACTGCTCGAAAAATATGACTTTAACGATATTGTTATCTCGATAAAGGCTTCAAATGTCAAGGACACGATAAAGGCGAATCGTCTTGTCTCCGAAATGTGCGATTATCCGATTCACATCGGTGTTACCGAGGCGGGAGACGCGGAGACCGGACTTGTCAAGAGCGCGGCGGGAATCGGTGCGCTGCTTTGCGACGGCATAGGGGATACTATGCGGGTATCTCTGACGGCAGACCCTGTAAAAGAGGTGTACGCGGCAAAAAAGATACTTTCGGCGCTTGAGGTCGAAGGGCAGTGCGGAATGAGGATCGTGAGCTGTCCGACCTGCGGCAGGACGAAAATAGACCTTATACGGCTTGCGGCGGAGTTCCGCATGGCGGCGGAAAAGGAAGGGCTTACGGACATACCCGTAAAGGTCGCGCTTATGGGCTGTATTGTAAACGGACCCGGCGAGGCGAGAGAAGCGGACATAGGTATTGCGGGCGGCGTACACGAGGCGGCGCTGATTTCTCATGGAAAAATCATTGAAAAAATTCCGGAGGAGCATATCATAGGGCGCCTTATCGAAGAAATACGAAAATTCAGAAGATAAAGGAATATACAAAATGGCTGAGAGAACGCTGACGGAGATATTAAAGCGTTATGAGCCGAATGAAAGAAGCAGGGAACTGCTTCTTTCGGCAAGCGATATCAGGCTTCGTGCGGACAAAAACGCGAAAATGCTCGAAATCAAGGCTCATTTTCCGAAAATAATCGAAAAAAAGGTACTTTACCGCATCGAAGAAGAAATACGCGAGGCGTATTCCTTAAATTCGGTGCGCCTTTTGCCTTCTTACGACCCCTCGCTTTTCAGCTTTGATTATATTCCCCAGCTTCTTTTGGAAACAGAGCGCGTGGGTATCGTTGCAAAGGGATTTTTCTACGGTTGCGATTATTCTGTCGGCGAGCATGAGATTACCGTGACGATTCCGTTCACGGAGGACGGGGTTTCCTTTGTTTGCAGTGCAAAAACTCCGTCTATTATGGAGAATATCATAAAAAGCGAATTCGGGCTTTCATATAAAGTGACAATAAAACATTCCTCAGATGCGCGGGTGGGAAAGTCTGTTGCCGAAAAAAGAATCGAAGCATACGAGAAGCGTTTCCGCGAGAGGGAGACGCAGGTGACGGAGACGACCGATGCGGAAAACGAGGCGGTCATATCGCGCAAGGTGGACAATCTCTACCGCGGAATCGACGCAAATCCGCGTATAAACGGCTCTCTTGTTACGATAGGACACCGCACGTTTGACATTTCCGAGCCTGAAAACGTCTGGGGCAATCCTTTTGAAATAAAACCCGTCGGAATCGGGCAGATAAAGGCGCCGATGTCAAAAACGACCGTTATAGGAGAGGTATTCTATTTCAGCAGTGAAACAACGCGGAACAGTCAGGACCACTATGATGTGCTTTTCGGAATTTTTGACGGATATTCCTCGATTGACGTGTTCCGCTGCAATGTTCCCGAGGACGAGAACAAGAAAATGACGAAAACCTTCGGCATGGGAAGCATTCTTGCCGTTACGGGAAAGGCTATGCCCGGACAGGGGCTTCCGTTCATGGGCTACAAGTCAAAGGAGCATCCGGTTAGCGACATGGTCATTGAGCTCGACTCGGCGGCAAAGATAAAGAAAGTCGAGCGCGCCGACAACGCGCCCGAGAAGCGCGTCGAACTGCATATGCACACAAACATGTCCACAATGGATGCAATTACGCATGTGGACGATGCAATAAAGACCGCGAACCGCTGGGGACATCCTGCCATTGCCGTAACAGACCACGGAAACGTGCAGGCGTTTCCCGACGCGATGCTCTGCTCGGAGAAAATCGGGCAGAAGGTTATATACGGCATGGAGGCTTATTTCGTCAACGATTCAAAAGGCGGACTTGCCTGCCGATACGACGGAAAATTTACGGACGAAATTGTTGTTTTCGATATTGAAACCACCGGACTTTCGGTTGTTGCGTGCGGCATAACCGAAATCGGAGCTGTCAAAATCAAGGACGGACAGGTCATTGACAAATTCAATACCTTTGTTGACCCTGAGCGCCCTATACCGGAGGAGATAACGAAGCTGACCGGGATTACGGACGAAATGGTCAAGGGCGCGCCGAAGGCGGGCGAGGCTATAAGGGCATTCTTTGATTTTACGGGAGACGATTTGCTCATAGCTCACAACGCGGGCTTTGATACCGGATTTATCCGTCATTTTGCCGCCGAGAACGGCATGAAATTTGAAAATCCGTATGTTGATACCGTGGCGATTTCAAGGTTCCTCAACAACGACCTGAAGAATCACAAGCTCGATACGCTTGCAGAATACTATCATCTCGGTGATTTCAACCATCACAGGGCGTGCGACGACGCCGAAATGCTTGCCTATATTTTCTTTGCTATGTGCGAGAAGATGTCAAAGTTCGGCTGGGAGACATTCGCTGAGCTTGACCGGGAAATGCTCGGAAACACTGACCCGCTGAAGCTTCCTACATATCACCAGATTATTCTTGTGAAGAATCTTGACGGACTTCACAACTTATACAAGCTCATTACAATGAGCTACCTTAACTATTTCAAGCGGAATCCGAGAATACCCAAAAGCGAGCTTGTCAAGCTCCGCGAGGGGCTTATTATCGGCTCGGCGTGCGAGGCGGGAGAGCTGTTCCGTGCCATACTTGACGGCGCTTCGGACGACGACATTGAGGATATTGTCAATTTCTATGACTATCTTGAAATCCAGCCCATCTGCAACAACCGTTTCCTTATTGCCGAGGGGCGTGCGAAGAACGACGAGGATTTGCGAAACCTCAACCGACGCATAGTTGAGCTTGGAGACAAATACGGAAAGCCGGTCTGTGCCACGTGCGATGCGCATTTCATGAACGAGGAGGACGAAATCAGCCGCAAGATACTTCTGAGCAGCCTTAAATACAAGGATTCGGACAATGACGTCGGGCTTTACCTCCGAACGACCGAGGAAATGCTCGAAGAATTTTCCTATCTCGGGGCAGAAAAGGCATACGAGGTCGTCGTTAAGAACACGAATATGATTGCGGATATGATAGAGCCTGTCAGACCTATCCCGAAAGGCTCGTTCACGCCGAAAATGGAGGGCGCTGAAGAGGAGCTTCAGGAGCTTTGCTGGACAAGGGCGAAGAAGATGTACGGAGACCCAGTTCCCGAGCTTGTGCGGGCACGTCTTGACAAGGAGCTTACTTCAATAATTAAGCACGGCTTCGCAGTGCTTTACATTATTGCCCAGAGGCTTGTTCACTTCAGCGAAAGCGAGGGGTATCTTGTCGGTTCGCGCGGCTCTGTCGGCTCGTCCTTTGTTGCGACAATGTCCGGTATCTCAGAGGTTAATCCTCTGCCGCCGCACTACTACTGCCCGAAGTGCCGGTATTCTCACTTTTTCACTGACGGCTCGGTGGGGTCGGGATTTGACCTTCCCGACGCGTACTGCCCCGCCTGCGGCACAAAAATGTGCAACGACGGGCAGGATATACCTTTTGAGACCTTTCTCGGCTTCTACGGCGACAAATCTCCCGATATTGACCTTAACTTTTCGGGTGAGGTGCAGGGGCGCGTCCACAAATACACGGAGGAGCTATTCGGCAAGGAAAATGTGTTCCGTGCGGGAACGCTCGGTACGCTTGCGGACAAGACTGCATACGGCTACGTTGCAAAGTATCTTGAGGAGAGATCGCTCAGGCTCGGAGTGTCGGAGGTCAATCATCTGATAAGCACTCTTGTCGGGGTAAAGCGCACAACGGGACAGCATCCCGGCGGAATTATCGTTGTGCCGAGGGAATACTCTATATATGATTTTACGCCGATACAGCACCCGGCAGACGACCCTGACTCGAATATTTATACGACGCACTATGCCTTTTCTTATTTGCACGACACCATCTTAAAGCTCGATGAGCTTGGGCACGATGTGCCGACGAAATACAAGATGATAGAGCGCTTCAGCGGAACGAGCGTTATGGACGTTCCGATGAACGACCCCGAGGTCTACCGCCTGTTTGAATCCACCGAGCCGCTCGGAGTAACGCCCGAGGACATCGGATGCCAGATAGGAACGCTGGGGCTTCCGGAGTTCGGCACGCGTTTTATTCAGCAGGTGCTTATCGACGCAAAGCCGAAGACTTTTGCCGACCTTATGCAGATATCGGGGCTTACGCACGGAACAAACGTATGGCTCGGAAACGCGCAGGACCTTATAAGAAAAGGAATCTGTGACATTTCAAAGGTTATCGGAACGCGGGATGGCATCATGCTCGACCTTATCCAGTACGGCATGGATAACTCGCTTGCCTTCAAGATAATGGAAGCGGTGCGGAAAGGCAAAGGACTTCAGCCGGAGTGGGAAGAAAAAATGCTGGAAGTGGGCGTTCCGGAATGGTATATCGAATCCTGCAAAAAGATAAAGTATCTTTTCCCGAAGGCGCATGCCGCAGCCTACGTTATGTCCGCAATACGACTTGCGTGGTACAAAGTGCATATGCCTATCATGTTCTACTGCGCAATGTTTACCGCCGCAGGCGGCGACGTTGACGCTGAAATTGTCATGGGTGGGCGGCGCAAGGTCAAGATGTACATAGATGAAATCGACAAGAAGGGCAAGGACGCCACGGCAAAGGAAAAAGGACAGGTCAGCACGCTTCTGCTAGTCAATGAATGTATGGCGCGCGGCATAAAGCTACTCGGCGTTGATATAAACAAATCAGAGGCAAAAGCCTTCAAGCCTGAGGACGGCAGTATACGTTTACCGTTCCTGTCGCTTCCGGGACTTGGCGAAAGCGTGGCTCTGAACATTGTGGAAGCCCGTGAAAAAGAACCTTTTTTCTCGATTGAGGATATGCAGATAAGGGCAAAGGTTTCGCAGTCAATCACGGAACTGCTGCGCAAAAACGGTGCGCTCGACGGCGTAAGTGAGACCGATCAGCTTACCTTTTTCTGAAATAACATTTACGAAAGGAGAATTTTTGTTATGCCTCCTCCGCGCAGTAATTTTGAATATGAAAGAGTCGCACCGCCGAAAGGTATGCGCGATGTCCCGAGGTACTTGAAAGAGCTTCTCGGCGGATTCTTTTCGAGAATGTTCTATATTTTCCGGCTCGTTTGGGATACAGGTCCGTGGATACTTGTCATGATGACGCTTATCGCGGTTTTCCAAGGGTTTATGCCGATTGTGAGCGCGTACATTTCGCGTTATCTGCTAAACGCGCTTCAGTTCGGCTTCAATTCGGGAATGACCGTTCAAAAATTCTTTGATTTCCGTTTTTCTACCGACAGTGTGTTTTTCCTGCTCATATTTATGTTTGTTTTAAGGATACTGAACACCGTCATCTCGCAGGTAAGCAATGCCGTGACGCGCATTTCCGGAGAGAAAATCGTGCGCTGCGTCAAGGTCAGAATCATGAGAAAGGCTCAGACGCTCGACCTTGCCTCGTTTGATCAGCCGGCGTTTTACGAAAAGCTGGAGAACGCAAACAGAGAGGCGGGAAACCGTCCGATACAGATTCTTTCGGCTACATTTAACATCATAAGCACGATTATCAAGCTGATTTCATATATCGCAATTCTTTCCACTGTGCCCGGTATGTGGTGGGCGTCGATTGTCATGGTGCTCGTTTCCGTTCCGTCGGCAATAATAAACTTCACATACCGCCACAAGAACTTCATGTACATGCGCTGGAGGTCGAAGGAACGCCGCCAGATGAACTATTACAGCAGTACGATGGTGAACAAGGACCTTGTGAAGGAAATACGTATTTTCGGACTTGGAGATACCTTTATCGGACGATTTGAAGAGGTATTCAACACGTATTATGCCGGTATCAAGCGTCTGATTGTCACGGAAAACGTCTGGCACGTGTCGATTGCCGTGATCTCGGCGATTGTCAACTGCATTTTCTTCGCCATGGTGGCATTCATGGTGCTCGCAGGAAGGATTCTCATAGGTGATTATACGCTTTTCACCGATGCACTGACCTCCATTTCGTCAAATGTCGCGTCTCTTATCACAACCTCGGCGGCAATATACGAGGGAACGCTCTTTATCGACAACCTGATTTCATTTATGAATGAAAAGGAGTCGATTGTTCCGGCAAAGGCTGTTCCGGAGAAGGTGGAGCATGGCAAGCCGCATACCATCGAGTTCAAAAATGTCAGTTTTGCGTATCCCGGCACGGACCGCCCGGTGATAAAGAATATAAATCTCAAATTTGAACCGGGAGAAACCGTCGTGCTTGTCGGGCTTAACGGCGCGGGAAAAACTACGCTCATCAAGCTCCTGACGCGTCTTTATGACCCTACGGAGGGCGTTATACTGCTTGACGGCAAGGATTTGAGAGACTACGATGTTGAAGATGTGTACAAAACATTCGGTATCATTTTCCAGGACTTTGGAAAGTATGCGTTTACCGTTGCGGAAAATATACGCTTCGGAGATGTAGGACGTAAGGAGGGAGACGAAGCGGTGCGCCGCGCTGCCGAGCAGAGCAACGCCGCGGAGTATATCAGTTCGCTTCCGAACGGCTATGACACGCCGCTTATGCGTCATTTCGAGCCAAACGGCATGGAGCTTTCAATCGGTCAGTGGCAAAAGCTGGCGATTGCCCGTGCTTTTTACAGCGACAGCGACATTCTTATTCTCGACGAACCGACGGCATCGCTTGACGCAATAGCGGAGCAGGAGATATTCACGGAATTTGACGAGCTTCGAAGAAACAAGACGTCAATTTTCGTTTCCCACCGCCTGTCAAGCGCAGTTATGGCGTCAAAGATAGTGGTGCTTGAGAACGGAACGGTAGTCGAGGAGGGCACACACGACGAGCTTATGAGGGCAAAGGGCAAATATTACACCCTCTTCTCCACTCAGGCAAAGAGATATATTGAAAGCCGAGATCAGATTGAAACCGGTAATTCCTAAAAAAATTCCCCGCAAAGCGGGGAATTTTTTTATCTGTATCTTTTTTTGTCGTCCGTCTCGCCTAAAATGTAATCAACACTTACATTATAATATCTTGATAAAGTAATGAGATGTCGTATCGGCATCTCGTTTTCTCCTTTTTCATATCTTGAATACACTTGCTGCGTTGTTCCGAGAATTTCGGCAATATCCTTCTGCCTCAGATCATTGTCTTCTCTGAGCTCGCGTATTCTGTCAACGTATGTTTTCATTTTTCATCACCTCGAAAAAATTTTATCATACACCATATTTTAGGTATTGACATTACACCACATATAGTGTATAATATATGCGAAATTTCGACAATAATTTCACGACCGGGTTATCAATTTGTGGCTAAAACCTTAATAAAATGAGGAGAAATTGTCATATGGCGCTTATTCCCGAGGTAATAGAATACGAAGGCGATAACAGTTCATTCGTTTGGAAGTACCCGCGCGAAATCTTTGTTACGGGCTCACAGCTTATAGTTCATGAAAGTCAGGACGCGGTATTCTTTGCAAACGGGCAGGCTCTCGATTCTTTCAAAGCCGGACGTTATACGCTCGAAACGGAAAATTTGCCTCTTATCGGGAAACTGCTTAATATCCAGACGGGAGGCAAGACGCCTTTTCACTGCGAGGTTTATTTCATAAATCTTGTTGAGCAAATGGCTATTCGATGGGGCACAGACACAAAAGTCCAGTACATTGAACCGACATTTAAATTTCCGCTTTCACTCGGTGCGTCGGGTGAAATGTCATTAAGTGTGTCCGAGCCGAGAAAGCTGCTTTGCAGTCTTGTGGGAACGGAAAATTCACTTGAGAGACCTCAGCTTGTTTCATTTTTCAGAGCGTTGCTTATGACTAAAGTAAAAACATATATTGCTCAGGAGATGCGCGGAAACGAAATTAATATATTCGAAATCGACGAGAGTCTCGAAAAATTTTCAGAGGATCTCAAAGCAAGACTGATACCCGACTTTTTGGAATACGGAATGAATCTGCGGCAATTTTTTGTTACAACAATAGTCAAACCCGACGGCAACCCGCAATACGAGAGATTCAAAGAGCTTTATTTCAGGCAGTACGCAGATGTGGCAGAAGCGGAACTCAGGCAAAAAATCGGATTGATTGAAAAACAGACCGAGGCGCAGAAAATTATTATAGAGTCCGAGGCGATTGCAAAAAAACGTGAAAAAGAAGGGTATACATATCAGCAGGAGCGCGGGTTTGACGTGGCGCAGGGAGCCGCCGAAAACGAAGCGTCGGGACAGCTTGCAAATTTGGGTGTCGGTATCGCAATGATGTCGGGCGTAAGTCAGGGAATAGGAGGAAAGGTAAATTCCGCGATAAACGAAGCCATTGCCGAGCCAATGAATAATATGGGAGTAAACGACAATAAATACGAAGGTCAATTCTGTCCCAAATGCGGTGCAAAAATTATTCCTAACGCAAAATTCTGCGATGAGTGCGGTGCGCCGCAAAGATTCGATGAGTTTTGTAAAAAATGCGGTTTCAAATTCACAAGACACGGAAATTTTTGCCCTGAATGCGGCGCAAAAAGGGAGACACGGTCATGAATACAAGGAAATGTAAAGCACTTTTATACTCCGCTCTTACAGTATTATTTGCTTTATTCAATATTGTCGGTTTTATTCTCCCGATGAAAGATAAATACGTATTCTTTACGGCATACGGTTTTACCTGCACGGCTTTTGCCATTCAGGTACTCATATGGACAAGATCACTTTCAGATATAAAAAGAAAATTTCCGATGATCTCTCCGGTTTACATGGGAATCACATATCTTATCGTACAGCTTACCGCATTTTTTATTCTTGTTATTTCGAGACCGTATGCAGATATTCCGATAGGGAATTTTATAATTAAGATAAGACCCGTCGGAACCGGAGAGACAATAATAATCTGCTCTGCCATACTTTGCTATTTTGCTATCAGACTTTTGCTTTCCGAAATCGGGTACAGAAAAGTCGAAAGCATGGGATGCAAAAGAAATGATAATTCCCGTTTTCTGAATGAACTTCGCATTGCAATAGAAACGGCGGCGGTCGCAGAAAATAATCCTGAACTCAAGAAAACGCTGAGCAAGCTTTCAGACAAAATAAAATACAGCGATCCGATTTCATATCTCGCTCTGTCCGATATAGAAAATGAGATTACGGAAAAAGTGAAAGAACTTAAAAACGGCAAAAATGATAAATCCGACATTGTAAAAAGAATTTCCGATTTGCTATCGGTAAGAAATACAAAATGCAAGCTATTGAAAGAGTAAAATCATGAACGATCAGAAAAAAACCATTTCTTGTCCGCAGTGTGGCTCGACAGACATAACTCCCGGCGAAAACGGAATTTCCGTCTGCAATGTATGCGGAAGCAAATTTACTTTTCAGAGTGCTCCTGAAACCGATGATACACTTCTCGGCGGACAAGATCAGACTATTATGACGCTTGTTGCTCTTTTTCTCGGCGGGCTTGGAATCCATAATTTTATGATGGGAGAAACAAGGAAAGGAATTATAAAAATCATATTTAGCTTTTGCTGCGGACTCGGATACATTCTGGGCTGGATAGACATGGTCAAAATGCTTCTTGACAAATACAAAGTAGAACCCAAAAAATTTTTTTGAAAAAACGGCTTTTCAGCTGCTTTTAATAAAACAAAGGAGAAAAAACAATGTATTGCAAAAACTGCGGGACACAAATGAACGAAAACCAAGCCGTATGCACCAAATGCGGAACGGCAAAGGGGAAAGGAAAGGCCTTTTGCGCAAACTGCGGAAAACCTGTTGATCCAAACGCGGCTGTCTGTATGAGCTGCGGCGTTGCGATAAAGAACGGCGGGGCAGACGGTGAACTCGCCGGGCAGAACAAACTTGTTATGATACTTCTCGCTGTCTTTCTCGGCGCATTCGGAATCCACAACTTTATGATGGGTGAAGTCAAAAAAGGCATCGTAAAGATCGTAGCATCCTTTTTCTGCGGCATAGGTTACATTCTCAGTATTATTGATGCCGTACGTATCGGAATGGATAAATATACAGTAGATTCTACAAAGCTCTTCTGATATTTTGCGCCGTTATTAGACCGGAATACATATGAAGATTGACAGGCCGAGATACAAGCTGACCGTTTTTCTTATCCTTGCGGCAGTTTGCGCGATATTGTATCGTTTCAAAGTGCCGTGCGCGGTAAGAACTATCTTGCATATCCCATGCCCGGGATGCGGCATGACAAGAGCATGGCTCGCATTCCTGCACCTTGATCTCAGGTCTGCGTTCTTTTATCATCCGATGTTTTGGTCGGTGCCGATACTGTTTATTTATTTCCTGTTTGAAGAAAAAACATTCAAAAACGACAATTTTAACAAAATAATCCCGATCGCGCTTCTTTTCGGATTCCTTTTGACATGGGTTATCCGTCTCGTTGCCGGCATTGCCGTTTAAATCGGGCAAAAGGAGAAAAAATGAAAAAACTTATTTCTATCATCTCATTCGCACTCATCATAACAACTCTCGCGCTCATGCTTGTCAGCTGCGGCGGAGACAAGGTACAAGGCAAATGGAAAGTCGTATCATTGTACGGCGAGGAACTCGACGATACGTTACCGGAAATGCTTTTTGAGTTTGACGGCAAGGGCAATTATAAAGCAAACGGTATGTCCGGCACATACACAATTGATGGCAACAATCTTTACATGGACGGTGTAAAATACAGTATTTCACTTAAAGGTAAGACCCTGACGCTCACCCCCGACAGTTCTTCGATTTTAGATCCCGAAGATACGGCTGCTGATTATTCAACGGTTTTGGTAAAGCAGTAATATCATAATAAGCAGCAAAGGCGCAGTAACCGCGGTCACTGCGCCTTTTATATATTAAAAATCCCCCATAGCGGGGGGATTTTTATTTATCCGAACAGAATTGAATATGTAAAGGTTTTTTCGTCTCCTGCCGCCATGCGGAACATATCGGATTTTGTATCCATGTCATCAACGACGGAGTCAAATGCAGGAAGACCGTACCACGGCTCAAGGCAGACATAGGGCGCCTCGCATTTCGGCTTGTGCCAGATGCAAAGGTAAGGGAAGTTCTTGTAATTAAAGCGGACAAAGCGCTCCGTTTTGTCTGAGGAAATTGTTACCTCGTCTGCGGTTCGTGCAAGACAGACCGCGTCTCTGTCGAAAAGGTCATGGCGGAGCGGGATTACGCGTCCGTTCTCTACGGGAAACGCGGACTTTTTGCCTGTCTGATAGCAGGTGTCGGAGAAGATGAGGTGGTCGGGACTGCAATCCTCGCTGAAGGTCAGACGATAATCCTCGAACCTTGTTCCTTCTTCTATCGGCACGTTGAAGCCGGTATGAAGACCGACGGCAAAAGGCAGGCGCTCTTTGCCTGTGTTTTTCACAATGATGTCGGAGACAAGTTCGGCTCCGACGAGGCGGTAAACGACATTTAGCACAAAATCAAAGGGATACTGTGCGCGTGTTTCATCGTTTGACGAGAGTGTGAAGGTCAGCTCGTTTTCCGCAGTCTGTTTTGCCGTAAACTGAGAAAATCTTGCAAAACCGTGAAGCATCATTTCGTATTCTTTTCCGCGGTAGGTGTATTTTCCGTCCGTGAGGCGTCCGCAGATTGGGAAAAGAACGGGTGCGTGTCTGTTCCAGAAATCGGGATTTGCCTGCCAGATATATTCGGTCGCGCCGCGGCGGACTGAGGTCAGCTCTGCGCCGAAATCGTCGATAACAGCGGTAAGTTCACTGTTTTTGAGTGTATGAAGCATATTTTTTCCTCCGGTTAATTTTTCCTATAAAGTATAGACCTTTTTTCTCTTTATGTCAATAGAATTTTTCTAAAAAGCGCACTCCTTTATTCGGTCGGCAAAGCGTCCGATCTCCTCTGTCGATATTGTGGGGAGAAAAAACTCGTCGTTTGAGCTGTTTGCTTCGAGCAGGAGCTTTACAATGACTTTGTCAAGCCCGTGCTGGCGGTCTGATTTCAGTTCCCCGCCGAACGAGCTGAACACGGCGGCGTTTTTAAGAAGCTCGGGCGGAAAATTCTTCTCAAAGTAATTTTGCGTTTCATCGGAAAAGCCGTTGCAGATAAAATATGCGGTTCTTGCGTTTTTCAGCTTGGATTCACTGCGCTTTATATAGTCTTTTACTCTTTTATCGAGCTTTCCCATGCGTATACTGCCGCCTATGACGACAAAGTCGTAATCATCCGGTGACGGGTCGCTTTCCGCAAGGTCGCACAGAAAGGTTTCATGGGTGGGAAAAAGCGCGGAAAGGCGCACGGCACAGTCCTTTGTCGTTCCGGTTTTTGTGGCATATGCAATGAGAATTTTCATATTGACCTCCATTATTCGTTTGCTTGGCTTAAAAGAATATCAAATCGGATAAAAGTATTGTTTCGGGCATTTACAGAGACTCCTGCGGGATATTATAATATGAAAAAACAGGAGGACAGAAATATGGACAGAGTTTCGTTTGCACAAAATGAAGGGCCGCTTCTCGTTGACGTTATCAAGGAGAAAACTTTTGCCGAGGTACGGGCGGCAATGCTGAACGGCGCAGTTTCGGGAGCTATGGGGTACGATATTCACCTCTCGCCGCTTACCGAGGAAGTGACCGAAAAGGAAGTTGAAAAATTGGCGGCGCAGACGCGCCTTCCCATCATGGTGCTTGACTACAAGCTCACATATGACGGAAAAAGCATAGCCATAACAGACGAGGCGCGCACAGAGAGGTTTTTAACCTGCGTAAGGTGCGGAGTTTCCTGCGTGGATATGCAGGGATATACATTTAATGGGGGAGACACAAAAGAGAGCTTTTCTCATAAAGAGTGGCGCACGGAAAGAATGTCTTTTATCGACGCGATGCCGGACGAGGTGACAATAAACCCATATACGATAGAAAAACAGGTAAATTTCATTGATAAAATACATTCTGAGGGCGGGGAGGTATTGCTCTCGACACATGTTCACAAGTTTATGACCTGCGAGCAGATAACAGACCTTGTGCATTTTCTTGACGAGCGCGGAGCCGATGTTATCAAAATCGTCGGAAACAGCGATGACGAGGAGCAACTTGCCGAGGTACTGCGCACCGTGCTTAAGCTGAAGACAATGGGCGCAAAGGCAAAGCTTCACTATCATTCCGTCGGCAAGTGCGGCAGGGTCACGCGTCTTATCGCGCCTATGCTCGGCTCGTATCTTATGTTTTGCGTTGACAAGTATTCTCCGGCGTCGCTTGCCGACATGCCGGATCTTCGCACTATGACGGACGCTTACAGAACTATGCCGTGGCGCTCCTGAAAACGGTTATTTCCTGTATTCAGAAGGGGTTTTGCCCGTTATCTTTTTGAAAATCCGATTGAAATTTGAGAGATTTCCGAAACCGCATTCGTTTGCCGCGGAAAGCACCGTGCAGTCCGTGCCGGAAAGCAGCGCTTTTGCGCGCTCGACGCGCTTTATATTTATATAGTCCCACGGAGAGACGCCGTTTAGCTCTTTAAAAAGCGCGGAAAAGTACGTGCGGCTGAAGCATGATATTTCGGCAAGCTCCTCAAGAGTGAATTTTTTTGTCAGATTTTCATTTATGTACTGTATTGCCTTGTCGATGTTCTTCAGGTTTTCGGCGTTTCTCGGCGATGCTTGCAGATTGCTTGTCCCGGATTGCCTTAGTAGAAGCACGAGCAGACGGTAGAGGTCTGATTTTACCACAATTTCGCATCCGAGCTTGTTCCGAAGACATTCCTCATGCATTTCTTTCATTATCGAGCCTATCTCGTGCGAGATAGGCTCGTCTTTTCCGTAAAAACAGCGGTGTTCGAGAGTGGAGAGGGCTCTTAGGCAATTGTCTCCGAAAAGATTGAACTGCGGAGACCAGACCATTCGCGGCTCGGCTTTAAGGTCGAGAAAACGCGGCGGATCGTCGCGGTCTATCTCCTCTATCCAGTGCACTTCATTTGAAAGGAAAAAAAACAGCGCGCCGGGGGATATCTCATAGTGCTGTCCGCGTATTTTAAAGATACCCTTTCCGCAGAGCACATAGCAAAGCTCTATTTCCGTGTGGTGGTGCTCGGAAAAGCGTATGCGTTCCGCGTCCGGAAGCGATTCATATAGCTGAAGAATGGTTTGTCCCTGAGAATCTGTCAGCGGCATTGATACATTTTGCTTCACTGTGGTCTCGCCTCCCTTAAAATAATATTGTATCGGCTTTTCGTAATATTATTGTTGCATCTTAAAAGACCTTGTCGTATAATAGCCTTAACATACAATTATATTATATGTGAAAAGGAGAAAAAAGTCAATGGCAGAA
This sequence comes from Eubacteriales bacterium, assembly GCA_051887995.1. Taxonomy (GTDB): domain Bacteria; phylum Bacillota; class Clostridia; order Oscillospirales; family CAG-272; genus SIG710. Next base: position 5,891 of record JBJFAQ010000125.1, on the reverse strand, counting down.
GAAAAAAAGCTCGGCGAGACGATTGAGGAAAACGTTCGCCCGTATTCCGTTCCCTCGGAGCTGAAGATTACCGATCTGCGCGTCGCCAACATCAACGGCGCACCAAAGCACTGTCCCCTTATCAAAATTTATACAAACCAAGGCGTTGTAGGCTACGGCGAGGTCAGAGACGCATCGAGCGCTACGTATGCGCTGATGCTCAAGAGCCGTCTGCTCGGGGAAAACCCGCTGAATGTGGATAAGCTCTTCCGCAGAATCAAGCAGTTCGGAGGACATTCCAGACAGGGCGGCGGTGTCTCCGGCGTTGAAATCGCGCTCTGGGATATTGTCGGAAAGGTATACGGCGTTCCGGTATATCAGCTTCTCGGCGGCAAGTTCCGCGACAAGGTGCGTGTATACTGCGACACCGATGTTGACGGCAAGCACACCGGTCACGACATGGGTCTTGCCCTCAAAAAGCGCATGGAGGCAGGCTTTACTTTCCTTAAAATGGACCTCGGCATAGAGCTTATGCTCGACGAGCCCGGCTGTCTCAACGCGCCTCTCGGATTTCTTGACGACATAAAGAAATATTCGATGAAAGCGATTCAGCATCAGCACGGCTCGGTCGATATGGACATGATGCTCGGCAAGAACTATGAGACTTTCACGATTCCTCATCACGCGACCGGAATACATATCACGGAAAAGGGACTTGACTACCTTGAAAACTATGTAAAGGAAGTGCGCGACGTCATCGGATATGAAGTTCCTCTTGCCATCGACCACATGGGACATATCCACATAAACGACTGCATCGCTTTTGCACGCAGACTTGAAAAATACAACATCGCATGGATAGAGGACATCGCTCCCTGGCAGTACACAGACCATTTTGTAAAGATTGCAAATGCGACAACCGTTCCCGTGTGCACGGGCGAGGACATTTATCTGCATGAGAATTTCGAACCTCTTATGTCAAAAGGCGGAGTTTCGGTCATCCACCCCGATATTCTGACGGTCGGCGGCGCGCTTGAAATGAAGAAGCTCGGAGACATGTGCGAAAAGTACGGCGTTGCCATGGCGATTCATATGGCGGAAAGCCCGATTGCGTGCATGGCGGCGGTTCACGCGGCGGCGGCAATTCAGAATATTCTTGCAATAGAGTACCATTCGGTCGATGTTCCGTGGTGGAAAGACCTTGTACGCGGTCTGCCTGACCCGCTTATAAAGGACGGATTCATTACCGTTCCCGAAACCCCGGGTCTTGGAATCGAGTCTCTTAACGAGGAGCTTATTGCAGAGCATATGCATGAAAAATATCCGGGACAGTGGGAGAGCACAGACGAGTGGAACAAGGAATGGGCCAACGACCGTACATGGTCATAAAAAATGACGGAGGGCGTAATAATGTTTGATCTTACGGGGAAAAAAGCGCTTGTGACCGGCTCAACGCAGGGCATCGGTTTTGCCGTTGCCAAGGCTTATGCCGAGGCAGGCGCGACCGTTTATGTTCACGGCGGAACGAGCATGGAAAAATGCAGAAAAGCCGCAGAGCAGATTCCCGGCTCAATTTCCGTCATATGCAACCTTACGGAGACGGACGCGGCTGAAAAGCTATATGACGCAACGGGCGATATTGACATTCTCGTGCTCAATGCGTCGATGCAGTACCGCACGCTCTGGAGTGATGTTCCTTATGACGAATTTGAAACTCAGATGAAGGTCAACGTCTTTTCATCGCTTGCGCTTACACAGAAATATTACCCTGCGATGAAGGAAAAGGGCTGGGGCAGAATCATCATGGTCGGCTCGGTACAGCAGCACCGTCCGAATCCCGCAATGCCTATCTATTCCGCGTCGAAAGCGGCTCAGATGAGCCTTGTTGAGTGCATCGCAAAGGACGTAGCGCCGTACGGCGTTACCGTCAACAACATCTCGCCGGGTGTCATTGCAACGCCAAGAAACGAAAAGGTGCTTTCCGACCCGGAATTTTATAAGACGGCGATGAAAAAGATTCCCGCCGCGTTTCCGGGCATGGCGTCGGACTGCACGGGCGCGTTTCTTCTTCTCGCATCGGACGAGGGCAGGTACATAACGGGCGCAGATATCAAAATTGACGGCGGTATGAGCCTCTGATTTCTTATGAATAAAAGAGACTATGAAATTATAAGCAGCGAGCCTGCTTTCTGGTCGCGGATAGGCTTTTCAGATGACCCTACAAGGCTTGATGAAAACGGAAAAGTTACTTTTTACAGTGAAAATTGGGACAATTTCATACGCGAACACAAAAGCTTTGCCGAAAAGGGGATAAAGCTCCACACCGGAATACTGCATAACGGCTGGGTCGGTGTTTCAGAATACGACTTTTGCGACGTGAAAAACGAAAAAACATATAAAGGAGATCGCATCGACGTGCATATTGAATCAAAGGGCGCGGCGGTGTTTACGGAAAGCAATGCATTTTAACGTAAAAGAAGAAATAATCGCGCTGACTCCGCAGTGGAAGGGCGAAAGACTGCCGGACGGCAGACCTTATGTTGAGGAAAAATATCTTAAAGCGCTCCGCAAAATGACGCTCGAAGAAGTCTGGAAGCCGATTTTTGTCAAGGGCTATGAAAATCAGTTTGTCGGCGGCGGCGTAAACCCGCTCCATGTGCTTCACGACGACGGAAGAAAGCTCATCGGACGCGCTGTGACGTGCTCTTTCTGCCCGACGCGCCCGGACCTTCACGAGACAATGTTTGCTATCGGCGCTGAGGAAGGCAGACACGGAAATTACAATCAGTGGGTAATAGATTCTCTTGTCGAGGGCGACGTTGTTGTTGTCGATATGTTTGACAAGATATACAAGGGTACGTTCCTCGGAGGAAATCTGACCACCGCCGTCAAAGCAAAGACGAAAAACGGGGGAGCGGTTATCTGGGGCGGCGTGCGCGACGTTGAGCAGATGAAGCAGGTCGAGGACGTGCAGGTATATTACCGCGGCATTGATCCGACGCCGATACGTGATTTTGTCATGACCGGCTTTAACTCCGTTGTCAATTTCGGCGGCGCTGTATGCCTGCCGGGAGATGTCGTTTTCGGCGCGGGCGGCGGCGTGCTCTTCATTCCGAGCCATCTTGTCGCAGAGGTCGTTGACGGCGCGGCGAAAACGCATGTCAAGGACGATTTCGGATTTGAAATGATAGCTCAGAACCGTTTCACAACCGCTCAGATAGACCGCAACACGTGGACTGTGGAAATGCTTGATATGCTTATGGATTTCATCAAAAACGACCCGAGAGGGGAGCAGTACCGCGATCTTGACTGGTCACATGAATATGAACTTGCAAGAAACGGCGACCCGAACGATACGCAGACGGCGCTGTAATGTGAGTATAAGTAAAAAGGGTATGCAAAAACACTTTTTTTCGCTTTTCAGCCTTGACTTTCAGAAGCATATAACATATAATTATGGAAACACCTTGGGTGTTTCCATAATTTGTTTTTTGACGGAGATTTAATATGTCTGCTTCTGTTATACAAAAAAACGGTGCTCCGAGGCTTGTCATTGGCGGCAAGGACAGACTTCCGGCGCTTTATGCCCTGAGTGATTTTCCCGCCGCCTCTGCCGACTCGGCTTACGCGAGACGAAACATTGCCGCTTTCGGACGCGCGGGCATTTCCCTTGTTTCCGCCGATACCGGAATACATATCGGGTGGCGGAAAACGACGCCCTATGAAACAGAGGCGATGCATGAGGAAATTGCTGCCGTGCTTGACGCAAATCCCGATGCACATATAAACATAAGGCTTCATGTAAATCCGCCGTACTGGTGGATGCGCGACAATCCGGACGAATGTATAATTTACCGCACGGAGGCGGGAGACGCGCCCGGAATCGACGACGGAGAAAGCGACCGTCTTATAAGAAACGATACGGCGGGGCATATGCGCGTCAGTCTTGCTTCCGAGAAGTGGAAAAAGGAAGCCGGGGAGAAGGTCGCGCGCTTTTGCGATGAGCTTTCGTCATCCGCAAACGGTAAACACGTCTTTGCAGTTCAGATTGCCTGCGGAGCAAACGGTGAGTGGCACCAGTGGGGAATCGATGTGGGAAAACCAATGAAAGAGCGCTTCAAAAGGTTTCTTCTCGAAAAATACGGCACGGACGACGCGCTGAGAAAGGCGTGGAACGACCCGTGTGTTACGATAGAAAGTGCGGAATTTCATCCTGAGATATTCAGGGCGGCGGACGATGGTGCTTTCAGAAGCCCGAAATATTCGCGCTCAACAATGGACGCGCAGAGGTGCAATCAGGAGTCGGTGGTATCCGCCATACTTTACTTTTGCGATATTGTAAAAGCGCATTTTCCTGGTGTTCTCACCGGCGCTTTTTACGGATATCAGACCGGTGTTTACGAGGAGCGACGTCCGATAGGCGGTCACATTGCCATGGACATGATATATAAAGCGCATGATGAGGGCAGAATAGATTTTCTCTGCGGTCCGTTCTGCTACATGGAAAACAGAAACTCGGACGGGGTGCCGATGCAGCGCGCTCTGCTTGAATCAAACCGTCTGCACGGCATGCTATGGCTGACGGAGATGGACGAAGCGCCGGTGGGCACTGAAAATTTTGTCGGAGGCGACCCTGACGCAACCGATGAGACCATCGCGGTGCTGAGGCGCAACATTTTCCAGCCTCTGCTTGCCGGAGAGGGCTTCTGGTATTATGACCACAGGCTTATTCCGCGTTATGTTCACGCCGACAGCAAAAATCCGAGTGCGGGGAGCATATACCGTAAGCACGGTTGGTGGGAGCGGGACGTACTGATGGAGGAAATCGCTCGTCTTCAGGATTTTTCCGAAAAGCATATGCTTTGCCGCTATACCCCTGCGGCGGACGTGCTTCTCGTGTTCGGAATGAACTCTTTTTACTGCCGTGCGAAGGTTTCTGACGCAGAATACACCTTCCATGAATCGGTCGCAAGGTACGGTGCGGCATACGACTGTATTTATGATTTTGACCTGCCGCGCGCGGAGCTGTCGCGCTATAAGTGCGTGATTTTCTTCAATGTGTGCGAGCTTACGCCGGAGAAACGCGCCGAGGCGCGCAGGCTTCTTCAGGGCATACGCACAATCTGGCTTTATGCTTCCGGGTTCTCTGACGGCGAAACGCTGTCGGAAAAGAATATTTCGGAGACTGTCGGCATGGAAATTGTACGTACAGAGCCGAAAAAGAAGATAATATGGAACGGAGGAGCGGAAATTGACGTAAACGAGCAAGTGTGCGATCCCGTGTTTGCGCTGTCTGGCTCAGAAAACGCCGAAATCCTGGCAAGGTACGAGGACGGAAGCGTCGCTGCCGCCAAAAAGGGAAACGACGTATGGTGCGGAGTGCCGCGCTTTACGCCGGACATTATGAAACCGCTGCTCTTGGATGCGGGCGTTCACCGCTACTGCAATTCCGGCGAGCCTGTGCTTGCCGGTTACGGTCTTGTCGCGCTGTGCTGTGCCCGCGGCGGAGAGCGCACGCTTGCCTTTAAAAACGGAAAGCGGACAACCGAAGTCCTGCCTCCGTGGACGACCGCCGTTTACGACGCGGAAAGCGGGAAAAGACTTATTTAACATAAAAAAACTCCGTTTGCTCAAGCAAAATGAGCAAACGGAGGCTTTTATTTTTCTTCGTCATCGGAATCGGTATCGAGTTTTTTTAAGGTGTGAAGCTCCGGCGGCTTTATCGACGCAAGCGGGTTCTGCGCCATCGCATCTTCCATGTTGCGGTTGCTTACGTGAGTATATATCTGAGTGGTGTTGAGCTGTTCATGTCCGAGAATGTCCTTGAGCGTCCGCACATCGACGTGCCCCGACTGGTACATCAGCGTCGCCGCCGTGTGGCGCAGCTTATGTACCGAGTACCCTCGGTTGTC
>JBJFAQ010000124.1:0-4562 GCA_051887995.1 Eubacteriales bacterium | reverse complement strand
ATCTTCTCAGTCCTTTGCCAAGCAAAATCACAGTAATTATACATCAGTTTTGATAAAAATAAAAGTGGTTTGTGAAATTTTGTGAAAAAAGAGAAAAAATATCTAAAAAAATAAATTTCATATATTGCTTTTTTAAAAAAAAGGTGGTATACTATCATCAGAATAATAAATTCAGGAGGTAAATTATATGTTTTTTGTTGAAAAGAAGCCCGCAAAGCCGAACGTAGGAAAGATCGTTGCCATTTCCGTCGGCGTAACATTCACTATTGCTGCGGCCCTCTTCGGAGTTTACGTTTTCTGCCGTAAGTACTGCAGTCTCTGCAGATGCTGCGACGACGAATTGCTTGATGACGACTTCTGCGACTGCGATGACGAATGCGATTGCGTCGAGGATGACGAAGAAGATACAACCAAGGCTTAAAAAGCAGGCATACGGCGGCTGCCGCGCATTGCGCGGCAGCCTTCCTTTTTTTGTATTATACAAATGCGCTTGCATAATCTGACTTTTTGTGATAAGATATACATGATGTAAAATCATTTTTCCCCCGAAGGAGAACGCCTTATCATGATTTTTTCCTCATACCGCTTTATTTTCGGCTTTTTCCCGATAGTTTTTGCGGTTTTCTGTATTCTGAGAGCGCTCAAAAAGACCGTATATCTGAAAATCTGGCTTATAGCCGCCTCCTTTGCGTTCTACGCCATAGGCGAGCCTAAGTTCGCCCCGGTTTTTTTCGCCTCGGTGCTTTTCAACTATCTTATCTGCCGCGTTCTCTCGCGCGAGAAAACGAAGAAATGGTTAAGGCTCGCCTGCCTTATCCTGTCTGTCGCGGAAAACATAGGACTGCTTGTGTGCTTCAAATACACGAATTTCATAATCGAAAACATAAACCGGGTATTCGGCTCGGGCATCGGCGCGCTGTCGCTTCTGCTCCCTATCGGAATCTCGTTTTTCACCTTCCAGATACTCGCCTGCACTGTCGCGGTCTGGCGAGGAGAGCTGAAATGCCCTCCGATGCTTGACTACCTTTTGTTCATTACCTTTTTTCCACAGCTCATCGTCGGTCCCGTCGTGCTCCACGACGAAATGCTTCCTCAGCTTGAGGGCGACCGCCTGCTTGAATACAACAAAAACGACATCATGAGAGGCATTACGCTCTTTTCCATCGGCGCGGCAAAAAAAACGGTTCTCGCAGGGCCGATGATAGACTACGCCTCGGCTTTTTACGCGGGAGATGTGTTCTCTTCCTCCTCGCCTGCCGCATGGCTTGGGGTAATCTCCTTTACCTTTGCGTATTATTTCGATTTTTCGGGCTATATAGACATGGCGCGAGGACTTGGACTTCTTTTCGGGATAAGGCTTCCCGTCAATTTCAATTCCCCATACAAGGCGGAGAATTTTGCGGACTTCTGGCGGCGCTGGAACATAACCGTTTCGCGCTTTTTCGACCGTGCCATATTCAACAGTCTCTTCGGCTTCGGCGACAGGCTTCCGCGCCTTGCGCTTGCAACCATTGCCACCTTCCTTGTTTCCGGCATCTGGCACGGCGCCGCGTGGCATTTCGTTATCTGGGGACTTGTGTGCGGAGTTCTTGTGCTAATCTCGCATATTCTAACGCTTAAGCGGGTAAAAATTCCCCGTATAGCGGGAATCGCGGTGACTTTTGTCTGCATGATGCTTGTTCGCGTACTGTTTGACGCCGAGTGCATGACGGACGCCCTCGCCGTTTACCGCGCGCTGTTTTCTTTCCGCGGCGCAGACACATTTTTCTCGGTCGTGCGGGAAAATCTGTACCTTGTACTATTGCTTTTCCTCGGCGCGTTTATCTGCTTCTTTACAAAGAACTCAAACGATATATGTCCCTTCGAGGGCACGGAAAGCGCACCGCCGCTCTCTGCACGGCACATTGTCGCTTCGGCGGCGCTACTCGTGCTTTCTCTCGTTTGCATGTCCTCCGTTTCCTCTTTCCTTTATTTCAGCTTCTGAGGTGAACTGAATGTCGCTAAAAAAACAGCTTCTCATTTTTCTTGCGGCGTGCCTTGTTTTCGCCGCCCTTTATGCCGTCTTATGCGCCCTTATCGACCCTTTCGGGGTATTCGGGGACGTGATTTTCGACTACTACGAATACAATATGACGGAAAATCCGCGCGTTGCCAAAATAGCATATATCGACCGTCATCATGACGAGTACGACTCGTATATTTTCGGCTGTTCAAAGGCTTCCTCATATCCCACCGAGGAGCTTAACGAATATCTCGGTGCAAGCTTCTACAACATGTTCACATACGGCAGCGACCTTGCGGACGCCGAAAAAATGGCGCTTTATGTGCTTGACAACTATGAAGTCAAAAACCTGGTGCTTGAAATCAGCCCCGAAGCCGCGTACACCTATGACGCGGAGGAGGATTCTTACAAAAACAATCTTCACTGCAAAGTTGACGAAAGAGTAAATCCCCTGCTTTTCTACGGCAAATACCTGTTTCTCAGCCCCGTGTATCTGAAAGACAAGCTTTCTTCGTACTTTAATCAGTCGTATCTGCCAGATAAAACCCGCGTTTTTTCGGCGGAAACCGGCGCATATAACAAAGTTCTGCGGGACTCAGCGCCGATATCAGACCTTGAGAGCTATCTTGAGAATGCTTCGGGCGCGGAATTTGACATGAATTACAAAAGACCGCTCGCATATATAGACGAGGCCGCCGAATCTGTTGCCTCAATCAAGAAAAAATGCGATGAAAAAGGCGTAAATCTGATAATGATAGGTTCGCCGATGTACGACGCCGAATGGAACTGCTATGAAAAGGAGGAAGTCGGTCTTTTCCTTGAAAAGCTGACCGAAATTTCCGATTTTTACTGCTTCTGGGGATACAACACTTTCTCGCATGACGCACGGTATTTCTATGACGCATACCACTTTAGAAACTGCGTCGGAAGCGCGGTGCTTGCTTCTGTTTTCGGAGGAGACGGATATGTGCCGGATGCCTTCGGATATCTGCTGACGCACGAGAATTTTTCTTCCGCGCTTGATGAAATGTACGATTCAGGGCGCGGCACGGACGAAGTTTTGTCTTTAAAAGTGCCGATTCTCATGTACCACGCGCTGACAAACGACCCGTCGGAAGCGTCGGACACAGTCATAACCGCGGAAAAATTTGAAGAGCAAATCGCGGCGCTCGCGGAAGCGGGGTACACGGCGGTATTTTACTCTGACCTTTGCGACTACGTTTACGGCGGAGCAAACCTTCCCGACAATCCGATTCTTATAACCTTTGACGACGGCTATGAAAGCAATCTTACAATCGCCATGCCGATACTCGAAAAATACGGCATGTGCGCCACCGTCGCCGTTATCGGCGTAAGCGAGGGAAAAGACACCTACAAGGACACGGGCGTTCCGATAATACCTCACTTTTCACTTGATGCGGCAAAGGAAGCATACGATTCCGGAATTATGGATTTCCAGTCGCACACCTATGATATGCACAGAAGCGAAACGCTTGACGCCGAATACCGCGAAGGAGTGCTCCAAACGGAAAAAGAGAGCGAAAAAGAATACATTGCGGCGCTCCGCGAGGATTTCGGCACATCAAAATCCGAGCTTGAAGCCGGAATCGGAAACAAAGTGTTCGTTATGACCTATCCTTACGGGAAATACAGCGAGCTTACCGAGGTCATCATGATGCAGAGCGGTGCAAAGGTGAGCGTTACGGTAAGCGAACATATAAACGAAATATCAAAAGGACTGCCGCAGTCGCTCCGCGCCCTCGGCAGACTCAATATGGACGACAATGTCAGCGGAAGCGCGCTTCTGCGCCGTCTTGCAGACCTAATATACGGCTGAAAGGAGTTACATAACATGAACGAGCTTAAAACCGCGCCGATCGACACCATCATCGGCTTCTTTGAAAAAGAAAAAAAGATAACCGGTCTTGCGCCGGATACCGACCTCTTTGCAGGAGGATACGTAAATTCACTTTTTGCGCTTGAAATGGTCGTTTTTATCGAAAAGACCTTCAAGCTGAAAATTCCGAGAAAGGAAATCACAAAAGCCAACTTCACGACGCCCGCCGCAATGGCGGCGCTCGTAGAGCGGCTCTCGAAATGATATGGCAAAGGAAGCAAAAATAAAATGCCTTGTCTTTGACCTCGACGGCACGCTCTGGCAGGGCGTGCTCTCCGAGGGGGGCGGAAATGAGCTTATATGCGGAATAAAAGAGTTCATTTTTGAGCTTGACCGCCGAGGAATCGTCATGAGCATTGCGTCAAAGAACGAGGAAAAAGCGGCAACAGAGAAGCTCGGTGCTTTTGGACTGTGCGAATATTTTCTATGCCCGAAAATCTCATGGCAGCCAAAATCCGAGTCGATAAAGGCTATCATTTCGGACCTCGGCATAAAAGCCGGCTCGGTCGCATTTCTTGACGACAACCCGTTCGAGAGGGACGAGGTCGCCTTTGCACTGCCCGATGTCAGAACCTTCGACGCATCTGATTTTGCCTCCCTGCTTGACATGCCGGAATTTAATCCGACTTTTATCACCGAGGACGCCCGATGCCGCCGCGCAAT
>JBJFAQ010000123.1:0-4563 GCA_051887995.1 Eubacteriales bacterium | reverse complement strand
GCAAAAATTTCGTGCGGCTGTCGCCCCTTTTTTCGCGACCTCTGCATTATACTACTTTCTCTTTCTCTTGTCAACTACTTTTTTACCTTTTTTACAAGAATAAATAGCTTTAATACATGAAAAAATAGAAAGCGGGGTGATTTTATCCATGCTGACCATATTCATCAGGACATTCATTGTCTATGTAATTTTAATTGTTGCCATGCGTATAATGGGAAAAAGGCAAATCGGCGAGCTTGAAGTCTCCGAGCTTGTAACCACGCTTATGCTTTCGGAAATTGCTTCGATGCCTATTGAAAACCAGGATTTTCCCGTAATGTACGCTGTTATTCCTATCATAACCCTTCTTTCCGTCGAGGTTTTCTCGTCCGTGATACTAATAAAACTTCCACAGCTCAAGAATCTGGTATCTGCGCGGCCGAGCATACTCATACGCGGCGGCGAAATCATACAGTCGGAGCTTGAGAAAAACAGGATTTCTCCCGAGGAGCTTATGTGCGAGCTTCGCGCCGCCGAATACACAGATCCGACGCAGATAGCATACGCCATTCTCGAAAAAAACGGAAAACTTACCGTGCTTCCGAAAGCCGAATACAGCCAGCCTACGCTTTCACAGCTTTCAATACCAGTGTCTGAATCCGGAATCCTTCATCTGCTCGTAATCGACGGAAAAATATGCAAAAACAATCTCAAATCCTCTCCCAAAAATCTGAGCTGGCTGAAAAAAGAACTTGAAAAACTTCCCTGCCGAATGGACGAAATTTATATTTTCGGTGTAGACGACGCGGGAAAAACACTGCTGATAAGAAAGGACGTAAAATGAAGACATTTTACATTACCGTTGCAATTTTTCTTTCCCTTATATTTATAATTTTTATAAATTTTATCTACATCAACCGAACTGCGGACCGTCTTTCGGTTCTCATCGAAAACGCGGAAAAAAGCGAAGGCTCGGAGGCTGACATCGCAGCGCTTGAAAAGTTCTGGAAAAAAGAGCAGTTAAAAATCGGGCTTTCGGTCAGTCATATTATAGTTGGAAAGATAAGCGACAGTATTGCAAGCCTTAAGTCTCTTGCCGAGAGTAAAGAAACCGCGCTTTTTTTTCGAGAACTTTCGCTTCTTAAAGAAGAAATACGAGAGATGCGGCGTCTTGAAAAGTTTTCATGCGACAATATACTGTAAAAACTCGTTTTTTACAGTACATGCGCTCCCATGTGACAATGTTCCGATTTTTTCAAATAAAATGACAAAAAGTCCCCGGCGCACCGGGGACTTTTTTATTTTGCAGAAAATCAGAGTCCGCGCTTTACATAGTGAGTATGAAGTATCTCGTGTGCCTTTTCGCTGTTAGGCTCTCCGAAAAATTCTTCATAAAGAGTTTTAACTATCGGATTCTCATGAGATTTTCTGATTGCAAGGATATTCTTGTCCGCATTGTAAAGAACGGCAGCTCTCTTTTCACGGAGATTGACGTTATTGCGAACGGAAGCAGGCTGAGTGGGCTGACCGCCGCCGTTTACGCATCCGCCGGGGCATGCCATAATCTCAATGAACTGAACGTCAACTTCACCGGATTTAACCTTGTTGAGCAGTTCCTTTGCGTTCTTCGTGCCGGAAGCAACGGCAACCTTGACTTCCATACCACCGATCTTATAGGAAGCGAATTTAACGCCTGCGATGCCGCGGACTTCTTCAAACTCAAGCTTTTCAAGAGGTTTATTTTCGATAACCTCAGCCGCTGTGCGGAGAGCAGCCTCCATAACGCCTCCGGTAGCGCCGAAGATAGCGCCTGCACCGGAACCGATGCCGAACGGAGCGTCGAACTTCTCATCTTCGAGAGATTTGAAGTCTATGCCGGCGGTCTTTATCATTCTGCCGAGCTCACGTGTTGTAATGGCAACATCAACATCGGGAACGCCTGCGGCAGACTGACCGTCACGTCCGACCTCGAACTTCTTTGCAGTACAGGGAATTGCGGAAACCATGAAGATATTCTTCGGGTCAAGTCCCATCTTCTGCGCATAATATGTTTTTACAACTGCGCCGAACATCTGCTGAGGAGACTTGCAGGAAGAAAGGTTATCGACCATATCCGGGAAATAATGCTCGCAGTATTTAATCCAACCGGGCGAGCAGGAGGTAATCATCGGAAGCACCCCGCCGTTCTTAACTCTGCCTATGAACTCATTTGCTTCCTCCATAATTGTGAGGTCGGCAGTCATATTCATGTCATAAACGCCGTCAAATCCGAGTCTCTTGAGTGCCGCTACCATTTTGCCCTCTACATCTGTACCGGGCTCGTAGCCAAAGCATTCGCCGATGGTTGCGCGAACGGAAGGAGCTGTGCAAATAACAACATGCTTTTCGGGGTCTGCAATTGCCTCGAACACTTTTGCCGTGTCGTCTCTTTCATAAAGTGCTCCGACAGGGCACGCAACGATACACTGACCGCAGTTCACGCAGGAAGTCTCTGCGAGAGGTTTTTCAAAAGTGCATCCGATATGTGTGTCAAATCCGCGGTCATTTGCGCCTATAACGCCGATACCCTGCATATTCTTGCACGCACCAACGCAACGGCGGCAAAGAATACATTTATTATTGTCGCGCACGATTGCTGCGGAAGAATTGTCAATCTCATAGTGATTGACAGAGCCTGTGAAGTGGGATTCCTCAACGCCGTATTCGCGGCAGAGCTTCTGAAGCTCGCAGTCGGTGCTGCGTATGCAGGAAAGACACTTCTTTTCATGGTTTGAAAGCAGCAGCTCAAGGTTGAGCTTGCGTGCGGCGATAATTTTGGGGCTATTTGTCTTTATTTCCATTCCCTCTGCAACGGGATATACGCAGGCTGTAACCATTCTGAACGGTCTACCGCCCTCAGACACCTCGACAAGGCAGAGACGGCAAGCGCCGATTTCATTTATATCCTTGAGGTAACAGAGTGTGGGAATGTCAATATTGGCAGCTTTTGCAGCTTCAAGAACCGTTGTGTTTTTTGCAACTGCATAGTCTTTGCCGTTTATTTTTACATTAACAGTTTCCATATTTCACAATTCTCCTTTCTTAGTGCTTGGAAATTGCGCCGAACTTACAACCGTCCATACAAGCGCCGCACTTCACGCACTTCTTAGTGTCGATGGAAAGCGAAGGAAGCTTGTGTCCGGGAGCAGTGTAATCGGTCTTGGAGATAGCGTCAGCAGGGCAATTTCTTGCGCACTTGCCGCAGCCGATACACTTCTCGGGGTCAATTTCATACTGTACGAGCTTCTTGCAGACACCCGCGGGACATTTTTTATCCACGATGTGTGCAATATACTCGTCTCTGAAGTAACGGAGAGTGGAAATAACCGGGTTAGGCGCAGTCTGACCGAGACCGCAGAGAGAACCTGCCTTTATGTACTGGCAAAGCTCTTCCATTCTGTCAAGGTCCTCAAGTTCACCGTTTCCGCTTGTAATCTTCTCGAGTATCTCAAGAAGTCTTCTTGTACCTACGCGGCACGGCGTACATTTACCGCAGGACTCATCTACCGTAAATTCAAGGAAGAATTTAGCGATATCTACCATACAGTTGTCTTCGTCCATAACGATAAGTCCGCCCGAACCCATCATAGAACCGATGGCGATAAGGTTATCGTAGTCGATAGGAGTATCAATAAGAGAAGCCGGGATACATCCGCCGGAAGGACCTCCGGTCTGTGCTGCCTTGAACTTCTTGCCGTTCGGAACACCGCCGCCGATTTCCTCGACGACCTCACGAAGCGTAGTTCCCATCGGGATTTCAACAAGACCTGTGTTTGTAATCTTTCCGCCGAGTGCAAAGACCTTTGTTCCTTTAGACTTTTCAGTACCCATGGAAGCGAACCAGTCAGCGCCCTTCAGGATTATCTGAGCGATGTTTGCGTATGTCTCAACATTGTTGATAATGGTAGGCTTGCCGAACAGACCTTTAACAGCCGGGAACGGCGGACGCGGACGAGGCTCGCCGCGGTTGCCCTCGATAGAGGTGAGAAGTGCTGTCTCCTCGCCGCAGACAAACGCGCCTGCACCGAGACGGAGAGTGATATCGAAGTTGAAGCCAGTGCCGAAAATATCCTTTCCGAGCAAACCGTATTCTCTCGCCTGTCCGATAGCAATTTCAAGGCGCTTGATTGCAATGGGGTACTCTGCTCTTACGTAAATGTATCCCTCATCGGCGCCGATTGCGTATCCGGCGATAGCCATAGCCTCAATAACTGCGTGCGGATCGCCCTCAAGAACGGAACGGTCCATAAATGCTCCGGGGTCGCCCTCGTCTGCGTTACAAACAACATATTTCTTGCCGGCGGGCTGGTCAGCCGCAAACTGCCATTTTCTTCCGGTGGGGAATCCGCCGCCTCCGCGTCCGCGAAGTCCGGATGCGAGAATGGTGTTGATAACATCCTGCGGCTTCATCTCGGTAAGCACCTTGCCGAGAGCCTGATAGCCGTCTGTTCCTATGTATTCATCAATGTTTTCGGGGTTGATAACGCCGCAGTTACGGAGAGCAACACGGTGCTGCTTCTTATAGAACTTTGTTTCGGAAAGCTG
>JBJFAQ010000122.1:0-20885 GCA_051887995.1 Eubacteriales bacterium | reverse complement strand
AGATGCGCATAAGCTCCGGAGAGCTTTCCAAAATGATGAACGTAACAGCGTCTCAGATAAGGCAGGACCTTAACTGCTTCGGCGGATTCGGTCAGCAGGGCTACGGATATAACGTAAAATATCTTTACGCAAAGATAAGCGAAATACTGGGCGTGAACCGCAACTTCCGAGCCGTCATAATAGGCGCGGGCAACATCGGGCGTGCCCTTGTGCGCAATCCGATGTTTACAAAGCGCGGAGTATCGACCGTTGCAATGTTCGATATTGATGCTTCGGTGATAGGAAACACAGTTTCGGGGATTATGATACATGACATGAGAGAGCTTGAGGACTTCTGCCGCGACAATGATATAGACATTGCGGTGCTTACGCTCCCGAAGGAATGTGCTCAGGAGACTGTGAACAGGCTTGTCGGCGCGGGCGTCAACGGCATCTGGAATTTCACAGGCAAGGAGCTTGAAGTTCCGTCCGACAGGGTAAAGGTGGTAAACGTGCATCTCGGAGACTCTCTCATGGAGCTTTGCTATGAGCTGAACCGCCGCGATTATGAGAAAAACTCGCTTCAGAGCGAGAAAAACAAGGGAGAGCTTTGAGTGAATCTTTATTTGAATTACGGCAGCGCGGTAACTGTCATTCCGCGCGCCGCCGCCGAATACATAGACAGGGCGACAAAGAAAGAACTTAAGATTCTTTTTTTCATCGCATCCGGCGGGGCGGAGGAAAAGTCCGATACACAAATTGCCTCGGCGCTCGGAATATCGGAGGAAGAGGTTGCGACGGCGGTCGCCTTCTGGAAAAAAGCAGGGATTATCGGTGATAAGGACGGAAAAGCCGATGAAGGGAAGCCGATGTCCGATGATGCCGAAGTACATATTCTTCCGCGTGATGAGCGAAAGCGCCTTTTGTCCTCGGGCGAGCTTCCGAGATATACGACGGAGGAGCTTACCGGAATCCTTGAAAAACGGGCGGAATATAAAAAGCTGATAGATGAGTGCCAACAGCTTTTCGGAAAGGTTTTCAACACGGCGGAGATAAACACGCTGATAGCGCTTACGGATTATCTCGGACTTGAAAGTGATTATGTACTGCTTCTGTTTGCATATTGCGGAAAGCTTGAACATAAGTCGCTCAGAACCGTCGAAAAGCTTGCGCAGAAATTCTCGGACGAGGGCGTGACGGACGCGGAAGCGCTTCAAATCCGCTTAAAGGAGCTTGACGAGACCGAAAAAGCGGAATACCAGATACGAAAGATTTTCGGAACGTCCGACCGTGCTTTTACAAAGAAGGAAAAGGCGCTTATCCACAAATGGATACTTGAATACAAATACGAAATCGAAATTATCGAGAAAGCGTATGAGATGACGGTGGACAGCACGAATAAAACCTCGCTTCCGTATGCCGGCGCAATACTTGACAGATGGTATGCCGAGGGAATACGCACTCTTGACGACATTGAAAAGGATGCCGAAAACCGTAAAAAGAGCAAAAAGGCCAAAGACGGCAGCTTTGACACCGATGAATTTCTGGAAGCGGCGCTGAAACGCAGTTTTCCGGGCAAAAAATCATAAGAAACGCGCGGCAAACCGGGATAAATATTTCCGTGCGCCGATTTAAAGGCTGAGGAAAGGCAGGAGCGAAAAATGGGATACAGCAGGGAAAACGTAAGGCGGGTCCGCGAAATTTTTCAAAATAAATACCGCAAGGCGGAAAGCGATGCACAGCTTCGCCGCGCCGAGCTGTGGGAAAAGCTGCCCGAGGTGAGGGAGCTTGACCGCGCCATATCAAATCTCGGTCTTGAGGCGCTTCATGCGACAATAGGAGGCGGAGACGGCGCGGAAAAGAAAATCAAGGCGCTGAAAAAACAAAGCCTTGAGCTTCAGGCATCCCGCGCGGAGCTTCTTAAAAAGAACGGCTACCCGTCCGACTATTCCGCCCTTCGCTATGAGTGTGAAAAATGCGGCGACACGGGATATGTCGACACCAAAATGTGCGACTGCATGAAAAAGGCGCTTATAATGGCAAGCTATGAAAGTTCGGGAATAGCAAAACTCATGCAGACACAGACTTTTGATTCATTTTCACTTGATTATTACCGCCAGAGCGCGGAAATCTACGAGAATATGAAGCACGTATACGAGATCGTAAAGACGTTCGCCGAGAATTTTTCCGATTCGGACGGCACAAGTCTTGCGCTTTTCGGCGGCACAGGTCTCGGAAAAACGCATCTTTCAACCGCGGCGGCAAAAACGATTATCGACAAGGGGTACGATGTGCTTTACGTTTCGGCGCTCGGACTTATAGGCGATTTTGAGAGAGAACGCTTCGGAAGCGGATATTCAGGCACAGAAGGCACAGACCTTGAGCGCTATTATTGCTGCGATCTTCTGATAATCGACGATATCGGCACCGAGGTGTCGAACCAGTTTACGGTGTCGGTGATATATAATGTCATTAACACACGTCTTTGCAAGCATAAGTCAACCGTTATAAGCACGAATCTGACGCCCTCTGAGCTTCGTACGAAATATTGGGACAGAATTGCCAGCCGCATTTTCGGCGAGTACATACCTCTTATATTTGAGGGCACAGACATCAGAATGCAGAAGCTGAAGAAAAAACCGGAATAAAAAAAGGCACACGGGAGAAAATAACCGTGTGCCTTTTTCAGGCGGAAAAGCCGCTTTGCGGATTTTTTAGGAGGAAAAATGGAAAAAACACCGGAAATGCTTTGCTATATTTTCAAAAACGTCAAAATGGGGTCTGATGCGATAGTAACACTCATGCCGAAGGTCGAAAACAACGAATTTCGCGGCGCGCTGACAAAACAGCTCAGCGGATACGAGCGTTTTGCATCGGAGGCTGAAAAACAGCTCACACCTATGGGCATTGAGCCAAAGGAAGAGCCGATGATGAAAAAAATGTCGTCGAAAATGGGAATTGCAATGAATACAATGACCGACAGCTCCGTGGGACATATGGCGGAAATGCTGATACAGGGCTCAACAATGGGCATTATTGACATGACAAAGCATGTGAGAGAATTTGAGGGTGAGGGCTGCGGAGAAGAGGCGCTGAGGCTTGGACGGGAGCTTATCAGCTTCGAGCAAAACAACATTGAAAAAATGAAGGAATTTCTCTGAGAAAATCGGGCATACGCAGAAAGGATTTTTCGCGTATGCCCAATTTTACACAGAGTTGACAAAAACCGCTCCGTGTGCTAAAATAAGCACCGGACAAATGAAAGAAGGTTTGAGATGACGGCTGTTAAAAAATTTCTGCACGGCAGAAACCGTGAAATGGACATGACAACGGGCGGAATTGCCTCAAACATAATAAAATATACCTTTCCGCTGCTTGTGGGCAATCTGCTTCAGCAACTTTACAACATGGTTGACACGTGGGTAATAGGGCAGACGGGTGAAAATGCCGCTTACGCGGCGGTTGGAAGCGTCGGACCTATCATAAACATCCTCGTCGGCTTTTTCCTCGGGCTTTCAAGCGGCGCGGGAGTTGTGATTTCACGTTATTACGGCGCAAAAAACGAAAAAAGGGTTCACGATGCCGTACATACCTCCATTTTGATGACGCTTATACTTGGAGTGCTCTTTACCGCGGTCGGAATAATCATGACGCCTTACATACTTGAGATAATGCTCCATTCGGAAAGCGACGCGGACGAAATATTTCCTTTTGCAAGGCAGTATCTGATTATAATTTTTGCCGGCGTTCTCGGACTTATGATGTACAACATTATTTCCGGTATCCTGCGCGCAATCGGAGATTCGGTACGCCCGTTTTATTTTCTTGTTGTGTCTGCGGTGATAAATACCGTGCTTGACCTTGTTTTCGTCTTCGTCTTTGACATGGGCGTTGCCGGGGTTGCAGCCGCGACCGTCACGGCACAGCTTATCTCCGCCGTGCTTGGACTTGTTACCATTATGCGTACCCCGACCTGCGTCAGATTAAATCTGCGCGAGCTTAAAATAGATTTTTCGGTGCTTGGCTCGATTGTAAAAATAGGCTTTCCCGCGGCGCTTCAGCTGTCGATAACTTCTTTTTCAAATATGTTTGTTCAGTCGTATATCGCCGGGGTTAATCTTGACAAAACCTACTGTCTCGGCGCATGGACCACATATTCAAAGGTCGATCAGCTTCTGTACCTCCCGAGCCAGTCGCTTGCGCTTGCTGTGACTACCTTTGTAAGTCAGAATCTCGGAAACGACGACCCGGCGCGCGCAAAGAAGGGGCTTTACGTCTCATACGCCATTGCTACTGGAATAACGGTATTTTTCGCGGCGCTTATATTGGTTTTTGCTCCCGGGCTCTCCGCTGTTTTCAACCCCGATGAAAATGTGGTAAAGTATTCAACTATTCTTCTGAGACATCTTACCCCGTTCTATCTCTTTACATGCGTAAATCAGCTTTTCGCCGCCGCCATGCGCGGAGCGGGGAACAGCAGAGCACCGATGATAATTATGCTTTCGGCGTTTGTCGGCTTCCGTCAGGTATATCTTTTTATCGTTACAAATTACATTTCAAACGATCTTTTGCCGGTGGCGTTCGGATATCCCGCCGGATGGTTTGTCTGCTGTGTGTCCATGCTTATTTACTATAAATTCTTTTTCGACATCGAAAAAAGCAGAAAACTTGCATAAAGAAAAAGCTCCTTCCCATACGGAAGGGGCTTTTCTGATGCAAACGGTAAGATAATATGAAGTGTTTTCTTGCTTCCTTATTGTCTTTCTTCCATAACGCTCATATATGCCGGTCGGATAATTTTGTCCGTGCAGAGCAATTCTTCAATGCGATGTGCGCTCCAACCCACAATTCGTGCAATAGCGAACATCGCGGTATATAGTTCCTGAGGAATACCCAGCATATCGTATACAAATCCGCTGTAAAAGTCTACATTCGGACTTACGCCTTTATAAATATGCCTGTATTTGGCAATAAGCTCAGGCGCAAGATCCTCCACATTTTGATATAATTTCAGGTCTTCGTTTCGCCCTTTCTCGTTTGCCAGCTTTTCAACATAGCTCTTGAAAACCCGTTCTCTCGGATCGGAAAGCGAATACACGGCGTGTCCCATTCCGTAAACCAAGCCTTTTCTGTCAAAGGCTTCTTTATTGATTATTTTTGTAAGATAAGCTCCGACTTCTTCCTTGTCGGAATAATCCGAAACATGGCTGCGGATGTCATCCATCATTTCCATAACCTTGATATTCGCGCCGCCGTGTTTAGGTCCTTTGAGCGATGACATAGCCCCGGCGATTGTTGAATAGGTGTCGGAACCCGATGATGTTATTACTCTTGTTGTAAAGGTAGAATTATTGCCGCCGCCGTGCTCCATATGAAGAATCAAGGCGGTATCAAGCACTTTGGCTTCGGTGGCGGTATATTTTTTATCCGGTCTTAACATTAAAAGAATGTTTTCCGCAGTTGAAAGATTCGGGTCGGGGCGATGAATAAACATACTGTCCAAATTATCGTAATAGTTATATGCGTGATATCCGTAGACTGCAAGCTGCGGGAAAACACTTATAAGCTGAATACACTGACGCAGTGAATTGCTGACGCTGTTATCCGTGGTTTTTTCATCATATGAGGCAAGAGTTAATATACTGCGCGTCATTGAATTCATAATATCACGGCTCGGTGCTTTCATGATTACATCACGGGTAAAGTTTGAGGGAAGGGTTCTGTTTTCACCAATCAACCTGAAAAAATCGGCATTTTCCTTACTGTCCGGCAATTCTCCCATAAGCAAAAGGTATGCGATTTTTTCGTATCCCAGCTCGTTTTCACCGAGGCTGTTTAATAATTCTTCAACACGATACCCGCGATACCACAGTTTTCCGTCACAGGAGGTCTTTTTGCCGTCAATTATTTCGGAAGAAGTAATCTTGGATATATTTGTAAGTCCGGCAAGTACGCCGTTTCCGTTTTCGTCACGAAGTCCCTTTTTTACACCGTATTCATCATACAAACGTGGAGCGATTGCGTCGTTTTTGCGGCACACTTCTTCTTTTTGAATAAAGTAATTGTTCGTTTCATTTGTCATTCGCCGTTTCTCCTTCGTTTGCTGATTCGGAATCCATAATTTCTTCCAGCATTTCTATTTGTTTAAGCAAATTTATTAGATTGTCATGACCGAACTTTTCAATTACCTTGCTGTAATACTCATTTAGTATTTCTTCCTGACGGCGCATGGACTTTATGCCGAGCTCTGTGAGCGAAATATATGTCCCGTCGCTTCCGTCACCGTCATGCGACCAGGATACAAGACCTCTGCTCTTAAGGTCGCTTGCTGTTTTGGACATGCTGTGAATTGAGACTTCAAGATAATCGGCAAGATCTTTCAAATAAGCCTTGTTGTCCTCATCGGCAATATCGGAGGTTGCTTTTAAAATGCTGTGAAGTGCTATATATTCCGAAACGCTTAATTCGGAAAATAAATTGTGGGCTTTATTTTTGTTAATCAAGTATCTGTGATAGGTCAGTTCATAGGCTAATTTTGCTACGTCATTTTTATCATTAACATTATTCATAGTTACCTTCTTTCATAATAAAAACATTTGATTTGATGCTGCTTATTGCAGCATCAAATCACAAACAAGGTTGCTTACCTCAGACGGGTTTTCCAAAGACAAGCCGCTGATGAGGCGGGCGTGTGCATAAAGTATCTTGCTGTAACTGGCGAGCTTGTCCTTATCATTTTCGTAAAGCTCTTTCAGCTTGTCGGCTATCGCATGCCCGATATTTATTTCCAATATCAGCTCTGCTTTTATCTGATGTTCGTCGGCTCCCGGCATTTTATTCAGCACCTTTTCCATACCGACGGAAACAGCGCCCTCGCTTGAGAGGCAGACGGGATGATTTTGCAGAGTATTTGTGAAACGAACAGAATGAACTTCGTCACCGATACTTTTCTTTATAAATTCAAACATATCCTTTGACTTCTCGTTTTCTTCGTTCAAAGACTCTTTTTCTTCTTCTGTTGCAAGGTCGAGCTTATCGGTACATACGTTTGAAAACTCTTTTTCGGAATAACTTCTGAGCATTTGCAGAGCAAACTCGTCAACGTCTTCGGTAAGATAGAGAACTTCATATCCGTGTCCGATAACGGCTTCAACCTGCGGCAGCAACGCGATTTTTTCCATACTGTCGCCGGAAGCAAAATAAATCTTTTTCTGCTCGTCCTTCATACGGGATACGTATTCTTTAAGCGTCACATATTTGCCTTCGGTTGACGACTTAAACATTATCAGGTCCTGAAGCACGTCTTTATGCATGCCGTAATCATTATAAATGCCCCATTTTAACTGTGGGCCAAACGCAGTGTAGAATTTCTCATACTTTTCACGGTCGTTTTCAAGCATTTTTGAAAGCTCGCCCGCGATTTTTTTCTCCAGTGCCTTTGCGATAATTTTAAGCTGGCGGTCTTGCTGTAAAATTTCACGTGAAATGTTAAGAGAAAGGTCGGAACTGTCAACAATACCTCTCACAAAGCTGAAATAGTCGGGAATGAGGTCTTTGCATTTGTCCATAATCAGCACGCCGCTCGAATAAAGCTGTAAGCCTTTTTCGTAATCACGGCTGTAATAATTGTAGGGCGCATGAGCCGGAATAAAGAGCAATGCTTCGTAGTTGGAATTTCCTTCGGCTTTTTGACGTATAACCTTCAGGGGCGCTTCATAATCATTGAATTTCTCTTGATAAAAAGCCGAATATTCTTCGTCCGTAACTTCCGAGGCAGGCTTTTTCCAAAGAGGAATCATGCTGTTGAGCGTTTCATCCTCGGTAACGGATTCATATTCGTCTTTGCTGCCTTCCTTTAATTGCTCATGCTCGCAAAGCATTTTGATCGGGTAGCGGATATAATCGCTGTATTTTTTTATAAGAGTGCGAATACGGTATCCATCAAGATATTCGCCGTATTTTTCATCTTCGGTGTCTTTTTTAATATAAAGCGTGATTAGCGTGCCGGCAGTTTCTTTTTCGCAGGGGTTTATTGTATATCCGTCAGCGCCGCTTGACTCCCAGCAAAACGCTTCTTCGGAGCCGTAAGCCTTGCTTTCAACGGTAATTTTGTCTGCGACCATAAAAGCGGAGTAAAATCCCACGCCAAACTGACCGATAATGTCGATTTGGTCTTTTCCTTCGTTTTCGGGATTGCTTTTGAAATCGAACGAGCCGCTTTTTGCGATAGTGCCGAGGTTGTTTTCCAATTCTTCTTTTGTCATACCGCAGCCGTTATCGGAAATGGTCAAAATACGTTTTTCTTTATCCGCATTTAGACGAATTTCATAATCTCCGTGCGTCAATTTAACGCTTGGGTCGGTAAGCGAGCGAAAATACAGCTTGTCAATTGCATCGCTTGCATTGGAAATAAGCTCGCGCAAAAAGATTTCCTTGTTTGTGTAGATGGAATGAACCATCATATCAAGTAATTTTTTTGATTCGGTTTTAAATTGTTTCTTTGCCATTTTGTTATACCTCTTTTATTATTTTATAGCTGTCGGTCTTATCAAAATACATTTTATCATTCGGCCGACTCATTATAATTTCTTATGTTGCTTGTAACCCGTATAATATAATCTTTAAATGTCGCTCGTTCGGCTTCGGTAAAGTCCTTGGTCAAAACATCAAAAAATTTTTTCTGCGCTTTTTTTCCGTCTTCTATTATATTTAAGGCATTGTCGCAGATTTTCAAATGAATGGAACGATGGTTTCCATCAACATACTCGCCGATAATTAACCCTTTTTCCTGAAGCTCTCTTGCAGCCATAGAAACAGATGATTTCGTCATACGGCGTTTTTCAACGATATCCGTGGCTGTGTTCTTTTGAGGATTATTGGCTAAAAACAGAAGAACGACCATTTCTGCCTGGGTCATGTTATATTTATCACAGAGCGGTGCAATCATTGTTTGATATAACTCTTTACTGATAAATATATTTTCCAATAAATTATACATAGCGCTCCTCCGAAAAGTGCAAAATTGAACTGTTCAAAAACGAACAGTTTTATTATATACCATTTTGCCGTATAATGCAAGCCGCAATCAAAAAAGTTACAAATCGGTCACGATTTTATGGATTTTTACTTTTATGACAATTTTTGACGTCTCGCTATTATAAATAAAAACATTATTTTATCAATAGTGCGGGACAGTATAAAGTTTGTTTTTTCCTGAATAGACGGTGAAGTATAAGGCAAGAAAACAAAAAAGCACAGCCAACGGATTTTTTGTCCGAAGGCGGTGCCTTTTGCTTATTTGGGTGTCACAACTGCATTGTCGGCGGCGGATAGATTACGGACACTGTTCGGCTTCTGCCGCCGTGCCGCCACGCTCTCGCCCGCAGAAGATAATACGGTATGTAATGCTCGTTTTTCGTACCGTGTCAATGATTTGCATTTTTTATGTGTATTCGCCGAGCGGCACAGCTGAGCTTTCCACGTCCTTTATCTGCATGTGAAAGGACGTTCGTCCCGCGTCGCCTCCCTTGATTTCAAGCATGTAGTCAAGAGAGAGCGTTCCAAGGGTGAGAAGCTCGTTTTTAACGGAAATCGTATCGACGCAAAGCTCAAACGGCATAATGGGGGTCTCATACACGCAGATGTGCCGCATGCCCGCCTCAAAAACCATGGCGGTTGTGACTGTGCCGTCACGAATCATGGAAATAAGCGACGGATTTGCGGTGTCAAAGGAAATTTTTGTGACGGAGCCTTCCATACCGGTGATTTCGCTTTCCTCATACGTGATTTCCGCTTTGCCGCCGTCTATTCTGAGCGTGCCCTCGGTTCTAAGCTCCATAGTGTCGCAGTCGGTTAGCCCCGACGTTATTCCCTCGGCAAAATCCTCGTCCTCAAGGTCGGAAAAATCGGGAAACAAATCGTCTGTCGCTTCGGTCTGCTTTGATATGATTCGTATTTTTATTCTTTTTTCCATGTCTTTGCTCCTTTGGATGAAAATTTATGCTTTGCACAGACATAAAAAAGGCAATACTATGTCCGGGTGATGTTTGATTTTATGAAGAAAAGAGTTGAAATGCTTAAAAACGTGTTTCGGAAGATTCCGTGCGACGTAAGAGAAACGGTGTCGGGCTTTTTCATGTCCTCCGCCGTGATGGCGGCGGCACTGCTTGCACTTTCTTTTTCCGCATATGGCGGCGCGCCGGCGGAAAACAACGCGGAGAGTGTGCTTGAAGCGCAAGTATATGGGCTTGAACCGTACAGAGACCAGGGAACTGAGGAAGCGCCTGTTTTGATTTCCTGCGTTAGCATTACGGAGCTCGGAAGCTCAGAGGAACTTAACATCGAGCTTCTTGCAAGAAGCATAGAGGAAACGGTTGGCAATGAGAGCTATGCAGTGCGGGTAGCGTTTGGCGCAGTTCTGCTCAACCGTGTGCGTGATCCTTCCTTTCCCGACACGCTTTCGGGAGTGCTCAGCGCGGCAGAGCTTTACCCTTCGGCGCCGATTGGCTCTGTGAGTGAGCGTTCCGCTCATGCGGCGCGGGACGCGATGCTCGGCGTTGACCCGACGGTAGGCGCGCTGTATATGATGAGAAAAAACGACGGTGCGTATGAGGATTACAAGAACCGCGTAACCGCCGTATATGGAGATTTTGCATTTTTAAAATAGAAAAGTATGTGTATTGTATCATGTTTGACTATATTTGTCAAGGTCGCTTGACAGAAGATAAACGAATAGCTATAATAAAAACGGTATCGGCTTTCGCCGAGCCGTTTTTGAATTTCGGAGGATTTTGATGAAAAAATACAATCGTTTTCTCGATATTATTATAATAATCGGTTCTGTTTTTATGTTTGTCGGGTATTTCTTCTATCTAATTAAGCTCTTTATATGGAGCGAGGGCGTTTTGCCGTATGTTGTCGCCTTACTTGTCTGCGTCATTTTGCCTCTTGCCGTTTTTCTTCACCGCAAAGGCATCCTTGGGCGCATTTTCGGAAGAGCCTATGCGGGAATAAGGACGCTTTATGCCGCCGGACTTATGTTTTATATGATTTCCTTTCTTCTTCTCTGCGGTTTTATTCTCGGAGGCGAGCTTTCCGAGACACCCGCCGAGGATTTGCCGGAAAATACCGCTTTCGTCGTTCTCGGAGCAAAGGTCGAAGCATCGGGACAGCCGGGAGCAATTCTCCGCCGAAGACTTGATACTGCTCTTGGGCTTCTTTCGGACAAACCCGATGCAAAATGCATAGTGTCGGGGGCGCAGGGAAGCAACGAGCCTATGAGCGAAGCGCAGAGCATGAAAAACTATCTTGTCCGTCACGGAATCTCAGAGGACAGAATAATCCTTGAAGATGAATCATATAACACCATACAGAATATAAAAAATGTAAAAGCCATAGCGGGAAAAGAGGAAATCGGCGCGCTTGCCTTTGTGACGACAAACTTTCATGTGCCGCGCGTCAGAATCCTTTGCGGGCGCATTGGACTTGGCGAGATTGAGACGTATTTCTACAACGCACCTAATTCAAATCCGCTTATGCTTTATACGATACTCGTAAGGGAGTATATGTCATACTGCAAGCTGATACTCTTCGGGACATAAAAACACTTTTTGGCAGTCAGATGTCTGTAAAACGTATCGCAGCTCGGCGAGAAATGGGACAAACCCGAATTTGCGCAAATGTAAATAAACAAAGATGATTTGGAAAGGCAGAAAATGTACGGACAAGTAACGCAGGCAGAATGTATAAAAACCAAACGGCTTGAACTGAAATCGTACAAAAGCGGTGATATAGCACAGCTGACAAAACTTTTGACCGATGCAGAGGTAACAAAAACATTTATGGTACCGGATTTCAAATCGGAAAAACAGGTGCTTGATTTGGCATATCGGCTTATTGAGCTTAGCAAAACAGAGGATGTTAAGCATTTAGAATATGGGATATATTTAAATGATACTCTGATTGGGTTTATAAATGATTGCGGGATAGATGATGAAGAAATCGAAATCGGCTATGTAATCGATCCTGATTATAAGGGTCAGGGATATGCAACCGAGGCTGTTTCGGCGGTCATTGAAGATTTATTTAAGATGGGCTTTAAAAAAATCACGGCAGGATGTTTTGAGGAAAATACTGCGAGCCGCAGAGTTATGGAAAAGTGCGGTATGCGGCAGACTTCCAAAAGTGACAAAGAAGAATACAGAGGCGTAAGTCATATATGCAGATATTTTGAAATCGTTTGCCAAAAAGAAGATATTGCTCGTTGAATCGCCGCTAAACCGTTAAGCAATATACAAATAATCCTCCGTACGATTTATTCATACGGAGGATTAGCTGTTTTTTTGATAACCGCGGTGTATCGGCGGTTTTTATTTTGCGCATATGACGGTTCCGCTTTCTCCGGAGAGGGCGAGCGCGGATTTTTCAAGCGATGCGATAATCGCTTTTCTGCCTTTTCCGCTTTCGGCAAAGGCAATGGCGGCCTTGACCTTCGGAAGCATACTGCCGGGGGCGAAATGCCCCTCGTCACAGTATCTGCGCGCTTCCTCCGGGGTAATTTCCGAAAGCTCCGTCTGATTTTCTTTGCCGAAATTAAGCGCGACGCGCTCAACGGCGGTCAGAATAATGAAATGTGTCGCTCCGACAAGCTCAGCGAGCTTTTCGGAGGCGAAATCCTTGTCAATGACGGCACAAATGCTTTCATATTCACCTGTCGCTTTCTTTATGACGGGAATTCCGCCTCCTCCGCAGGCAATGACGACAAATTCATCTGAGAGCAGGGAATCAATCGCGTCCTTTTCAACGATATCAATAGGCACGGGCGATGCCACCATGCGGCGGTATCCCCGCCCTGCGTCCTCCGCGTATACAGAACCCGGATTTTCTTTCATCAGTTCTTTTGCCTGACTTTCGGTATAATAAGGACCGATAGGCTTTGTGGGATTTGAAAACGCTTTGTCCGCCGCGTCAACCTCAACCTGCGTTACGACTGTGACCGCCTGCCACGGCATTCCGCGATTTTTCATTTCACGAAGAACGGCGTTTTGCAGATGAAAGCCGATGTACCCTTGACTCATCGCACTGCATTCGGGAAGCGGCATCGCGGGTATTTTTGCGTTTGCCGCGCTCCCCTCGTCAAAGGCGAGGCTTATCATGCCGACCTGTGGACCGTTTCCGTGGCTTATAACGATTTCATAGCCCTTTTCTATAAGATCGACAAGTGAAACGGCGGCGTGAGCCGCTCTTTTTATCTGCTCTGCCGGTGTGTCCCCGAGCGCGTTTCCGCCGAGGGCAATTACAATTCTGTCGCACATATATTATTTTCCTTCCGGCACCTGCTGAGTGATGCAGTGGATATTTCCGCCGCCGAGCAGGATTTCACGCGCGTAAATACCGACGATTTCTCTGTCGGGAAAGGCTTCTTTCAGCGTTTCTTTTGCCTTTTCGTCATTTTCGTCGCCGAACATGGGGAATATGACCGCGCCGTTGCAGATATAGAAGTTTGCATATGACGCGGCAAGGCGGTCGCCCTCAAGACGCGGAAGCGTTCCGTCAACAGAGTCTACGCCCTCGCTCTCTTCTGCCGTAATCAGTACCGGTTTCGGGAGATAGAGCTTGTGAACCTTGATTTTTCTGCCCTTTGCGTCTGTTTCTCTTTCGAGGATTTCAAGACATTCCTTTGAGATTTCGTATTGAGGGTCGCTTTCGTCATCGGTCCATGCGAGTATTGCTTCTCCGGGGCGAACAAAAGTGAAAATGTTGTCAACGTGACCGTTGTTTCATCGAGATAAATGCCGCGTTTAAGCCAGATGATCTTTTGAACGCCGAGATATTCGCGCAGTACGTTCTCGATTTCCTCTTTTGTCATGTGCGGATTGCGCCCCTCGCTTAAAAGACACTCCTCGGTGACTACAAGCGTTCCCTCGCCGTCAACGTGAATAGAGCCGCCTTCAAGCACAAAGCCGTCTGTGCGGTATCTGTCCGCGCCCTCAAGCTCGCATATCTTTGCGGCGACCTCGTCGTCCTTGTCCCACGGGAAATAAAGCCCGTCAACAAGTCCGCCCCACGCATTGAACTCCCAGTCAACGCCGCGTATTTCGCTGCCGTTTGTGACAAAGATCGGACCGCAGTCGCGCACCCACGAATCGTTGTTTGACATTTCGACAACGCGAACCGAATCAGGGAGCATGTGGCGCGCGTTTCTGTACTGTCCCTCGCTTACACATACCGTCACAGGCTCAAAACGCGAGATTTCTTTCGCCACAAGTGCAAACGTCCTCTGAGCGGGCTTGCCTCCGAGCCGCCAGTTGTCGGGACGCTCCGGCCAGATAATATAAGTGCCGCGGTGTCTTTCAAATTCGCCCGGCATGCGGAAGCCATCGGCTTTCGGTGTTGATTTTTCAATTCTCATATAATTTTCTCCGTGCCGCCGTCAGCGGCTCTTTCTCCTGTTTTTTTATCGTTTGCTCGCTTGCTTCTTCTCAAATGCAACAGCGCGGGCAGCTATAATTTCGCCGACGGCAACGGCAATTATCGTGCCTATGAGCAGCGGCAGCTTCGCGCTCAGCTCGTCCGCGCTCATATTGAGCGGAACTATGCTGAATATGATTGAAACAATGAGAAGTATCATCGGCAGATACGTCATGATTCCTATTTTGAACGCTCCGCCCTTTACCATAAAAGGTCTTTCGATGTCCGGGTCTTTTTTCCTCAGCTTTCTGAAGGTCGGGAAAAGCAGGACATATGACATCAGAAGCGTAACCATGTTGAGCGCAAAAAAGCTCCAGAAAATGTCCTGGCTCGGAATCAGAGGAGCGGCAAGAACAATGATGCTGGCAGTAACTCCGTTTGCAATGTTCGCGCCGACGGGCATGTCGTTTCTGTCGCTTTTCCCGAGGAAAGAGGGCAGAGACTTCTGCTTTGCGGCGTACATGGCGACATAATTGACGCCGAACGACCACGAAAGCAGATTTGCCACCATGGTGTAGAGGAAGATAATGCCGACAATTGTGACAATTATCCGATTGTCTCCTGTCATGAGGGAGAAGCTGTCAATAATTCCGCTTGATGCCGTAAGCTCGTCCGAGGGAATCGAAACACTTATTCCGAACGCCGCGAGCAGATAGAAAACGGCGATAATGATTCCGCCGAGGACTATGGCTTTCGGAATTTCCTTGCTCGGATTTTTCATTTCCGAGGCGAACGTAGTCACGACCTCAAAGCCGAGGAAATTGAAAATAATAACCGAAATATATGACAGCCCCTCTGCGTCAAAGGAAGGAACAAAGGAACGGGGAGAGAAATCGTTTGCGCTTCCGTGCCGCACTGCAAAGTAGATGCCGAGAGCGCCTATGGCAAACATGATAAGCGCTTTCAGAACCGCCGCAAGGTTGAGAATCCATTTGCTGTCGCTCAGCTTTGTGCCGGCAAGGGCAACTATACCCCATATAAAGACAAGCTCCATTGGCAGAGACAGGAAAACGGGAATGTCGTAGTTTGTCAGAAGCGAAATGACATCGACAAAGAGCACGGCGAGCGAGCCCATCCAGAGCGGGAAGTTGATATAATAGTACCACGCCACGCGGCTGCCCCAGCGTGTGCCGTAAGCGCGCTTTACCCAGTCGTATATACCGCCCTCACCCTCATACGAGGTCCCGAGCTCGGCTGAAATAAGCCCGTACGGCAGGAAAAATCCGATGAGAAGGAATATCCACCAGAAAAACTGCGCGTTGCCGATTGCCGCCGCCGGCGCGGAGGATTCCACAACAAGCACGATGCAGACCGCGGCGAGAACGGCGTCAAACAATTTGAATTTCTTTACTTTTTCACTCATCTGAATTTACCTTCCGTCTCAGAAAATACGGAAAAGCTCCTGTGCAAGCGCCATTTTTGCGATTTCGGTTCTTTGCTCGCCGCATATCCTGTCGCGCAGAAGATAAACGAGTATTCCGCGCATTGCGGTTAAGCGGTTTCCTGCCTCGTCAAAGGCGATGGAGCAGGGCGCGTCGAGCACCTCGTCCAGCACTTCCTCTCCGCGGCTTGCGGGCAGGCAGTGGAGGAATTTCGCATGGGGAGCAGCTTTTTTCATCATTTTGTCCGTGACCTGATACTTGGGCATGAAAATGGCGAGGCGTTCTTCCCTTGAAAGCTCTGCGTTGTAAAGGCCGTACCATACATCGGTGTAAACAAAATCCGCGCCTGCAAGCGCTTCGTCTTCAATATCGGTAACACTTACGCTGCCGCCGGAGACAAGGCAGTTTTCTCTGCCTTTTTCGAGCATTTCTTCACTTAATTGCTTACCTTCCGGACCGAAATGAACGAATTTCATGCCGAGCTTTGACGCTATCATCATTGTTGAAGCGCATACCTGCGTTGCGTCGCCGACGAAAGTGATTTTACAGTCCTCAATTCGCTTTCCCTCAGGCAGATGTTCTATCATGGTAATCGCATCTCCGATTTCCTGCGTCGGGTGGTTGTAATCGGACATTCCGTTGATTACTGGAACGGTTGCAAGGCGTGCAAGGTCGGCAACAGTTTTATGAGAATTTACGCGCGCCATGATGATGTCGACAAGGCGAGAAAGAACGCGCGCGGTGTCCTCCATGGTTTCGTGTCCTCCAAGCTGAATCTGACCGGGGGCAAGATACTGCGCGTGACCTCCGAGCTGTTCCATTGCCGTCTCAAATGAAACGCGGGTACGAGTGGAGCTTTGCTCGAAGATCATGCCGAGCGTTTTGTTTTTCAGGATCGGAGGATAATAGCCGTTTGCAATGCATTTCTTGATTGCGATGCTGATTCCTATGATGTCCATTATTTCTTTTTTTGTAAAGGCGGTGGTATCGATAAGATTTTTCTTCTGATACATATTTTTTCTCCTTTGCCTTAAACTTCATGAGGTAGTATGATCGTTTTTAAGCGGAATATTCATAAAAAAGGGAATAAAGTAACATTTTACGTTTCTTCGGCATAGAATAGCGTTAGAAAAGATCGAATTTCCGAAAACGGCGATACGGTCTCAAAGGAGGAGAGCAATGGCGATAAAAGTTTATATTGACCAGGGACATAATCCGGTGAACCCGAACGCGGGAGCAGAAGGAAACGGCTACCGCGAGCAGGATCTCGTTTATGAGATCGGAGTGCTGACGTCTGACATTCTGAGAGCGAACGGCTACGAAACCAAGCTTTCGCGCCCGACGCCGACGACTCAGCTCGGAACATCTGTGACGACCTCGCTTGCGACGCGTGTAAACGAAGCAAACGCATGGGGCGCGGATTATTTTGTCAGCCTTCACACAAACGCGTCGGTAAATCCGAGTGCAAACGGAGCGGAAGTGCTTGTATATAGGCTTGGCTCGGCTGCCGCCGACCTTGCGGAATCCGTACTTGAGCAGCTTGTGCTCTCGACCGGGGTGCGTGCCCGCGGCGTAATCGCGCGTCCGGGGCTTTATGTTCTGCGCAAAACCCAGATGCCCGCCATTCTTGTGGAGATGGGCTTTATAACGAATCCGGGCGATGCGTCTCTCATGGCAAATTCCCCTCAGCTTTTTGCCGAAGGGATTGCAGACGGCATAATTGACTATGTGAACAGAAGTATTCCCGCCTCCGCGATATATGTAAATGAAAACATACAGAGCGCGGGAGACAATGGCTTTTCGGAAGAGAATCTGACGGACGGCGTTTCAGACAGACCGGAAAACGAGAGAATGCCTGAGAATGTCACAGGGGAAGGCAGAGAAGCGGAAAACAAAAGCCCCCTTGAAGAACAGCCCGGCGGCGAGACACCGCGCGAGGAGGGAACAAGGGAGGAGATGGAATTTAACAATGAATTTGAGACATATGACGATTTCATAAAGGAAAACAATAAGAGCGGAACGCTTAAAATTCAGGCATTCCGCGGCGACCAGGTTCTGCCTGTTGAGGGGGTTGAGGTAAGGATAAGCAAGGACATCGGGGACGCGACGTACATCTTTTTTGAGGGTTCGACCAACGAGGACGGCATTATCGACCCGATAATCCTTCCCGCACCGCCTGTGGAAACGTCTCTTTCGGCAAATCTCCCAGACAAAACCGTAATTTACCGGCTTGACGCATACAAGGACGGTTACGCCCCCATGATGCGGAGTGTTGAAATGTTTGAAGGAATCAAAACTATCCAGCCCCTGCAAATGATGATTGCAAACGGAGGAGAATATGGCGCTTCCAAGAATTCCTGAGTATATTACGGTGCATCTCGGCGATCCGGACGACGCAAGCGCGGAAAATATCAGAGTGCCGTTTTCCGACTACATAAAGAACGTCGCGTCGAGTGAAATTTATCCGACATGGCCTGAAAGTGCGCTGCGCGCAAATATTTACGCTCAGATTTCGTTTGCGCTTAACCGTATTTTTACCGAATATTACCGCAGCCGCGGATACGATTTCGACATAACCTCCTCCACAAAATACGACCAGTCGTTTGTCAAAGGCAGAGACTTCTATGACAGCATTGTGGAGATAGTTGACGATATATTCAATGACTATATCGTGCGGCAGGGATTCGTCGAACCGCTTCTGGCGCAGTACTGCAACGGAACTACGGTGATGTGCGAGGGGCTTTCTCAGTGGGGAAGCGTTGCGCTTGCAGAGGAGGGACTTACGCCGTATGAAATACTTCAGTATTACTACGGCGACGACATAAATCTCGTGTTCAACGCTCCGACGGCAAATGTCCTTCCGTCGTATCCCGGCCGTCCTCTGCGGCTCGGAACTGTCGGCGAGGACGTAAGGACCATTCAGCGCCAGCTAAACCGAATCGGGCAGAATTATCCGTCCGTTGGACCCGTGCTTGAGACAAACGGCATTTTTGACGGAAATACCGAAAATGCGGTAAAGAGCTTTCAGAAGATATTCAATCTGACGCCGGACGGAATTGTCGGAAAAGCAACCTGGTATAAGATAAAGTCAATATTCAACGGCGTAAAGGGACTTGCGGAGCTTCAGAGCGAGGGGCTGACAATAAACGAGGTGGATAGAATATTCAAAGAGTCGCTCGGTCTCGGAGATACCGGCAATCAGGTGCGTGCGATGCAGTATTACCTTGCCGTTATTGCGTATTTTGACAATGAACTGCCGACGCCGCCGATTAACGGCGTGTTTGATGAGCGGACCGAGCAGGCGGTTATTGCTTTTCAAAAAAAGGAAGGGCTGACGCCTGACGGGGTTGTCGGGCGCGACACATGGAATGCGCTGGCAGATCTTTATGACCAGACGGTAAGCACGCTTAAGGTTCAAAGCCCGGAGCTTGCGGAAAACATTTTTCCCGGTAGGGCTCTTTCTGAGGGAATGACCGGAAATGACGTAAGGAGACTTCAGGAGCTTATAAATCTTGCGGCGGAGAACTATTCGTATATACCGACTGTAACGGTTGACGGCGCATACGGACCCGCGACCGCGGCAGCCGTCCGTGCCGTGCAGGAAAATAACGGTCTTACCGTGAACGGAACGACGGGTACGGTAACGTGGGACACGATTGTAAGACTTGCGGGTGAATTATAAAAATGATACCCGTATGCGTTTTTCGCATACGGGTATCATTTTTCGGTTGCTTTATAAAAAAATACCGGGAAGCCTCGAAAAACAGTTTTTTTCGGACTTCCCGGCTTGGTGCTCCATTGCGGAATCGAACCGCAGACACCTTGATTAAAAGTCAAGTGCTCTACCGGCTGAGCTAATGGGGCATTTCGCAACGTTTGGTATCATATCATATTTTTTGCCGTTTGTCAAGTATTTTACGCAAAAAACTTCAAAAATGAAGCCTCGCGGAATGACGCAAGGCTTCATTTTATGCATTACCAGTTGTCCTCTCCTTCTTTTTCGGGCAGGACTTCGACGAACGCCTTTATGGCGCACTCAATCATGCTGTCATCAGGCTCTACGGTTGTTATGTGCTGAAGCCACATGCCGGGAGCGGAGATTATGCGCGTGAGCAGATTGTCTTTTCTTCCGGCGAGCTTAATCAGCTCGTATCCGATGCCGACGGTGACGGGAAGCAGCAGCAGCTTGACCGCCGTTCTTCCGATAGGAGATGAAATATGGATAAACATTCCGATGATAATGCCGACAAGCAGCATCAGTATCATGAAAGAAGTGCCGCATCTCGGATGAAAACGCTTTTCCGCGCGCACATTTTCCACGGTGAGCTCTTTTCCGTGCTCATAGCAGAAAATGGTCTTATGTTCGGCACCGTGATACATAAATGTGCGGCGTATGTCTTTCATTCTGGAGACTGCAAGCATGTATCCGACAAACAGAACGATTCGGAAAACACCTTCAAATACCGAACGGAGGTAGATATTGTCTTTAATACTCGGCACTGCTTTTCCGAGCCATGAATACAGCTGGGCGGGAAGGAAAATGAACAGTCCGACGGCGAGCAAAACGCCGAGCACGGTACTTATGACCATAAGCACCGACATCGCAAACTTGCTTACCCCGCCGCTTTCTTTTTCCTCCTTTTTTACGGATTTCTTTTCGGCGGCATCGGAGGAAGATGTGCCTGACGTCGCCGCCTCGGGACTTTCGGGGGCATCTGCGTTACCCGATTCCGTACTTCCTTTTTCCGCTTTATCGCTCTTTTTCGGTTCTTCGTCCTCAAGCCCTGCAATTTCTGCGGAACGCATGAGGCACTTGTAACCGGAAGCCATAGAGTCAACAAAATTGAATATGCCGCGGATAAATGGAAGCTTGAAGAACTTGTTTTTGAAAGTGCTCTTTGTCTCCCATGTTTCGAGCACGATTTCTCCGTCAGGATTGCGGACAGCCATTGCCGAGAGCTTCGGACCTCGCATCATTATTCCCTCGATCAAAGCCTGACCGCCGATGGAAGTCTTTTTGGCGCAGCTCTCGCCGGCGCCTTGCTTATTTTTGTT
>JBJFAQ010000121.1:0-4602 GCA_051887995.1 Eubacteriales bacterium | reverse complement strand
GGTTATTATCGTCCGGTTCAGAACTGGAATGACGGTAAGCTGCAGGAATATAAGGAACGTAAGGTTTATGATATTGCAAATTCCCATCTTGACGAGGGTAGAATAGCTCGCATTAAGGAAGCTGAAGAAAAAGAAGCCTGCGGATGCAAAGAAAGCGATGCACGCGAATTTGATATTCCGATGCTTGTGACCACAAGAACCTGCCCCAACTGCAAAATCGCCGCTTCCATGCTTGATAAAGCGGGAATCGTGTATAACAAGGTGCTTGCGGACGAGGAACGCGACATTGTCGCCAAATTCGGAATCAAACAAGCCCCGACACTCATTGCCGTAATGGACGGCAAACCTGAAGCAATGACGGGCGTTGCCGCAATAAAAGCTTACATTGGCTGATACAGTCAGGCAGCCGCCGAGCGGTGGCTGCCTGTTTTTTAAGGAGACCGGAGTAAATTTTTATGTATGATGTAATAGTAGTCGGAGCCGGACCTGCTGGTATGACGGCGGCGCTTTATGCGCTCAGAGCCGGTAAGAAAGTGCTTTTAATCGAAAAAGAGAATATCGGAGGACAAATCACCTTTTCTCCTCATGTCGAAAACTATCCTGCGCTAAAATCGGTAAGCGGTCTTGAGTTTTCCGATGCGCTTTATGAGCAAATAAACGAACACGGCGCGGAGTTTGAGTTTGATGCCGTCACAAAAATCGTTTGCGGGCAGGATACAAAAAAGGTATACTGCGGCGAAAAAATCCATGAAGCGCGCGCCGTCATACTTGCAACCGGCGCAAAGCATAAAAAGCTCGGCGTTCCGCGTGAAAATGAGCTTGTCGGACGAGGAGTTTCCTACTGCGCCGTATGCGACGGAGCTTTCTTTAAAGAAAAAGCCGTTGCCGTGTGCGGAGGAGGCAATACTGCGCTCCAGGACGCATTATATCTTGCGGAGGAATGTTCAAAGGTGTATCTGATTCATCGCCGCAGTAGCTTCCGCGGAGATTCAAAGCTGCTTAAAAAGCTTGAAGCGCTTGAAAATGTTGAAATTGTCACTCCCGCGGTGATAAAAGCGCTTGACGGAGAAAACGAGCTTACCGGAATTATAGTTTCAGCTCCCGACGGGCAGAACGAGCGGAATATATCCGCTGAAGGGCTTTTTGTCGCTGTCGGTCAGACACCCGAAAACGAAACATTTAAAGAAATTATTGAACTTGACGATTTCGGCTATGCTCTGGCGGGAGAGGATTGCCTTACAAACATTCCCGGACTTTTTGTTGCCGGAGACTGTCGGAGCAAAAACGTAAGACAGCTCACAACCGCAGTCGGGGACGGAGCAAGTGCGGCAGTCGCCGCCTGCGAATACATTGAAATGCATTGAGGATAGGAATTTTAAATGACAAATCTTATAGTTGTGCGGCATGCGCAGAGTATAGCAAACATGAACGGCATTTTTATCGGACACATGGATCTCGACCTGTCCGAGCTTGGAAAAAAACAAGCGGAACTTACTGCCGAGTACCTTATACGGGAGAATATTCCGATTGATAAAATCTATTCGAGCGACCTTCTTCGCCCGTATCATACCGTAGAGCCCTATGCGATAAAAAAAGGCATGGAGATAATAAAGCGGAAAGAGCTTCGTGAAATATACGCCGGAAAATGGGAGGGCAAAAAGTTCGACGAGCTTCCCGAACTTTATTTTAAGACTTACGGCGTTTGGCTCACGGACATTTCAAAGGCGGAGTGCGACGGGGGAGAGACGGTTGCCAACCTTTATGAAAGAATAAATAAGGAAATAGACCGTATTGCCTCCGAGAACGACGGGAAAACCGTTCTTATTGCCACGCACGCAACGCCGCTTAGATGCATGATTGCAAGAGCGAAGGGAGTCGGGCTTGACGGAATGCAGAATGTAAGCTGGGGCGGAAACGCAAGTCTTAATTACTTTACGTATAAGGACGGAACGCTTGTGCCCGAAAAGCTGGGGCAGTGCGACCATTTGGGTTTACTTCACAGCGAGCTCCCGAAAAACGTTTAGGAGCGGAAAACAGACTTTAAGCGCTTCAAATCGCTTTTGTCGTATACTCTTGTAATCCGTGCAAGCAAAAGATAAAGACAGGTAACGGCAAATCCGAAGATTATAAGCTGTTCTCTTAGAGGGAATACGAGCGGAACGAGCTGAAAAGCCGCACGCCCGGCGCTTACGGCACCGAGAACAGACAAAAGCGGCAAAAAAAGCCATCTGAAAGCGTGCGTTTTCAGTCCTGTGACTTTAAGAAGCCGCGCGATGCTAAGCGAAGCGTTGACAAGCTCGGTTATGTATATTGTGATTACATATCCGTTTATTCCGCACCCCGGGAGCAGCAGAACGACAAATAAAATTGACATAAGTGCGTCGATAATATTCACGTTCATAGAATATACCTGTTCCCCCAGCCCTTTAAGCATCGCGTCGGTAACTCCGTCGAGGTACATTACGGGAATAAGCGGTGCAAGCAGCCTCATAAAATGTCCGGCTTCACTGCTGTCATAGATAAGAATCCCGAGTTCGTCGGAAAAGCAGAGAAATATTCCGGCGACACCGAAGGAAAAAATCAAACAAGCGCGGAACGCATGAGCCACTATGCTTTGCACACGCGCTTTTTCATTTTTTACGGCGGCGTCCGACAGTTCGGGAATAATAAGTCCGGAAAAAGAGGAAATAACGGCGGTCGGAAACAGCAAAACGGGCATCACCATGCTGTGAAGGATTCCGTAAGAGGAGAGCGCATCGGTTTTGGAAAGGCCGCTTTTCATCAGCCCCCGCGGAATAAGGATATGCTCGATTGTAAGAAGTCCGGAACGAATGTAGGTGCTGAGCGCAACCGGCAGTGCAATAGAATACAGTTTTTTCTCCGTCTGAGCGCCGGATACGGAAGTGACAGAGCGCGGAATATGTTTTTTCTGGTCGAAAAACCAGAGAACAGCGGAAAAAAGAAAAGCGGAAAACTCGGAAATCGCATCTGCGGCAACAAGTGCAATGCAGGCATACTCTATCCCGCGGTGAATGAATAATATGAAAAATTTGACGGTAAAATACATTTTGATAAGCTGCTCGCTGACTTGCCATAGCGTATTTTTATATACTCGTCTTACGGCGGTGAAATAACCTCCGAGTGCGGAGCTTACCGAAATAAACGGCAGGGAAAGCGCAAGTATTTTAAGAGGAATAATCGTTCGGCTGTCTTTAAGTATGGCGTCTCCGATAGGGCGCGCCAGAATAAACAGGAGACTGCCCGCAAGTACAGAGCAGAAAAGGCAGTATTTTATGCATTTTTTCAGGCTCATGCGCGCAAGTCCGAAATCATTCTGAGCTATTGCCTCTGAAACCATTCTCGTGACCGCCAGATTTACGCCTGACGTGGCAATTGTCAGCGCAAATCCGAATACGCTCATTATAAGACCGAAAAGCCCCATGGCCTCGGTTCCCGCTTCCGCCGCCACATATGCTCCGAATTTGACGCTTATGCTGCGCATTATGAGTGCGGACAATGTAAGAAGCAAACCGTTTGCGAAAAATTTTTTTATGTTATTCATTTTGTCCCCCGAATGACCGACTGGCTGTTGATTCAATCTATGAAAAAAACGCGATTTTTAGAAGATTACTTTACAAAATGAAAAAAGCGTGATAAAATTAAATTGAGAGGGAAGCCGCGAATTAAAAACTGCGGCATACCTTAAATTCTGCGGCTCAAATGTAATGCATGGCAGTTATGCGGAATATTATAAAAGGAAATCGGAGGGAAGAATATGGCTGAAAATTTTGCTGTAACAATTGCAAGACAGTATGGAAGCGGAGGCAGGGAAGTCGGTGAAATAACGGCGAAACTGCTCGGATTCAAATTTGTTGACAGAGAGCTTGTCACTCTTGCGGCTCAGAAAAGCGGGTATCACGCCGACGTTATAAACAGTGTTGACGAAAAAGCCACAAGCAGTCTGCTGTATACGCTCGCAATGGGTTCCTCCGTGTTCGGAGCGCCCCATGCAAACTATCATATGGATGTTCCGATAAATGATAAACTGTTTATTCTTCAGTCGGATATTATCAAATCGCTTGATAAGGAGCAGTCCTGCGTTTTTGTCGGGCGGTGTGCGGATTATGTTCTTTCCGAAAAAAAGAACCGCGTGAGTATCTTTCTTTATGCTGACCTTGATACGAGAATAAAACGCATATGCGAACGCCATAATATGAAAGAAAACGAGGCAAAGGAACTGATTTCAAAGACCGACAAACGGAGAATGAACTATTATAATTTCTATACAGGCAGAAAGTGGGGTAAGTTTGAAAATTACCAGCTGTCGATAGACACATCGGCGCTCGGAATAGAGCATACGGCGGAAATAATAGCGGATTTTGTAAAGAAAGCCGAAGCACTTGCAAACTAAAACGATATTTCCGTGACAGGCACTACAATATACTGTGCCTGTCACGGAAAACAAAAGAATTTATGGAAAAAAACGCAAAATCTATTGACAAAAAGAGAACAATATGATATACTAAAAAGGTAGCCGATATTGGGGTATCGCCAAGCGGTAAGGCAACGGACTCTGACTCCGTCATTACCTAGGTTCGAATC
>JBJFAQ010000120.1:0-4649 GCA_051887995.1 Eubacteriales bacterium | reverse complement strand
CGTTTGCAGTGTAGAAGATGAAGTCGAGACCTGTTGTTTCATCAGTCCAGATTTCATAGCCCGACATGCAGAAAGGAGCTGTCATCTGAGCCTGTGTGGTATAATTTACAATGGTTACAAAGAACTTGCCGCCTGTCACTTTGCCCTCAAGGTCGGTATTGGAAACTTTTTTGATTTTTTCATTGGCTGTCTCGTATACACCATCGCCATTCTTGCTTAGGTTAAGGCCATATTCATTCACCTTAGCCTCGGTTCCGGCGATTGTTCCCCACTCTTTGAGGGTGAAACCGC
The DNA here is from genome assembly GCA_051887995.1 of Eubacteriales bacterium. Classification (GTDB taxonomy): domain Bacteria; phylum Bacillota; class Clostridia; order Oscillospirales; family CAG-272; genus SIG710. The sequence continues at coordinate 4,358 of JBJFAQ010000120.1, read as the reverse complement.
TTTGCGAGGTACTACCCGCAGTCCAGCCGGTGCCTTTTGTCCATGTTAAAGGCGTTGTGGTATATGAAGCTGAGGAAGCAGCACTCTCATTGTAGGCAAACTGGCAGCGCAGACCGTTGTAGCTGCTTGTGCGAACCTGATATCCGACCTCTGAAACCGCACGCGATGAAGGATAGCGGCAAAGAGTAATGTTAAAATTGATAGCGCGGCTCGTTGTCATCTTTCCTATCCACGTACATGTTTCATTGTATCCGTCCGGTACGAAAATATAGAATGTGCCGGTGCCGCTATTATTGCCCCATGAGTTGTTGGGTAGGGTGCAGGTGGTTTCGCCGAGAAGGACATAGTGGTTTCCACTCGCACAAACGGCTGTGAAAGAGTTGTCTACTTGGCTTGTAATGTTTCTAAGGTCTATAACGTCGTCGATTTCCATTCCGCTGCCCTCAACGCAGAGAGTACGGAGAGAATAAAGTCTCGCGCAACCCTCGTTGCCGATTTTTGTCAGCGTTTTCGGGATGATTATTTTTGTCGTTGAGGAAAAATTGTTCAGGCACTTCTCCGGAATCTGCGTGATATGCTCGCCCTTGATGATAATCGTTTTTGTGTTCGATCTCGGAAAATATTTGATACTCGAATCATAATAATTTCCTTTGTCGGCATAATTCTCATCTTCCTCTGTCAAATCGGCTAAGCTCCCGATATAATCCATGTACCCGAGAGGGAAGCCCCACAGAGCTGTCACGTCGCTTGTGACGCTCTCGGACTCATAAATTGTCAGCGTGCCGGTTGCAGCGTCAAAATCATATCTGAGACCCGTGTCGATTCTGGTTGCAGCCGTAAGGTCCGTGGTGCTGCTGTGCGCATACAGATTCTCAAGATCCGCTGCTGTGTAGCGGTAATATCCCGTTACTGTGTTTCCATCCGAATTTGTTATATCTGTTTTCGTAGCCAGTGCATAATATGTGCTACCGTTTCCGGTATAAGGATGGCCGTATACATACATAATGCTGTAGTTCCATGCAAGAAGCGTAAAATTCGCCGTTGCCTGTTTTGTGCCGCCCTCACCGTCGGAAATCATTATTGGATCTCCATTTGCGTCAACGAGAGGTTTTGCCGTGATCTTTGCCAAAGAGGATGAGTTGAGCTGGTAGATAACACCGCCCGTAATGTCGCCGTCGGCTGCAGACGCCATGACTGCAAAGGACACAAGCATTGCGGAAATGGCAAGAATGCAAAGAACGAGTCTGATAATACCGGTCTTTTTCATTTGTTTTTTCTCCTTTACATAATCAATAAAAATTAGGTTTAGAATAACATTTTACCCATGTAATCTAATCATACACTTTTTTCCTCGGTTTGTCAAGAATTTCTTCAATTTTTATATATTTATTAAAATATCCAACCCGGAAAATCCTCCGCGCGGCGTTTTTCGGGCGGAAAAGAGCATTTTTTCGCGGGGCACTTCTACTTGACGGGCAAATTTTTTTATGATATACTGAATTTGTGAAACGGACGGTGGAAAAATGGCAAAACTGTATTTCAAATACGGCGCGATGGGCTCGTCGAAGTCCGCGCAGGCGCTGATTACAAAATTCAACTATGAGGAGCGCGGCATGAGAGTTCTTCTCATCAAGCCCGCAATCGACACGAGGGACGGCGCGGCGCTGGTCAGCTCCCGTATCGGACTTAATTCCCCTGCGTGCGCGGTCGGGGAAAACGAGAGCATAAAGGAGCTGTACGAAGCAAACCGCGATATTGACGTTATCATTGCGGATGAATGCCAGTTCTTTTCCGCGGAGCAGATTGACGAGCTGCGAAAAATCGTTGACGCAGACGGCATACCCGTGCTTTGCTTCGGGCTTCGCACCGATTTCATGACGAAAATGTTCCCCGGCAGTGCCCGGCTTTTTGAGGTGGCTGACTCGATTTCCGAAATAAAGACGATTTGCTCGTGCGGCAGCAAGGCGATTGTCAACGCACGTATTGACGGAGACGGAAATATCGTAACGGAGGGAAATCAGATTGTGCTCGGCGGCAACGACACGTACATTGCCATGTGCCACCGCTGCTGGAAAGAAAAAATAGAAAGTCAGAAGCGCAAATAAGGAGGATTTATATGGATATTTATGAAATTCTCGAAAAGGTAGACCACACACTGCTTTCGCAGACTGCCACATGGGAGGAAATAAAGCAGGTGTGCGACGACGGAGTGAAATACAAAACCGCGTCTGTGTGTATTCCGCCGTGTTTTGTAAAGCGGGCGGCGGAATATCTTGAGGGAAAGCTGCCGGTTTGTACCGTAATAGGGTTTCCGAACGGATATTCAAAGACCGCGGTGAAAGTGTTTGAGACGGAGGAGGCAGTGCGCGACGGCGCATCCGAGATAGATATGGTAATAAATCTCGGAATGCTGCGCGAGGGGCGCGACAGCGAGGTTTTGGAAGAAATCAAGGCGGTAAGGGAAGCGTGCTCGGGGAGAATACTGAAGGTCATAATCGAGACGTGTCTTCTCACCGAGGACGAAAAGGTGAGAATGTGCCGCATCGTGAGCGAATCGGGCGCGGATTTTATCAAAACCTCGACGGGCTTCGGCGGCGGAGGCGCAACAAGAGAAGACGTAAGGCTTTTTTCCGCGAACATCGCGCCGCATCTGAAAATCAAAGCGGCGGGCGGAATACGGTCGGAAAAAGACGCAGAGGATTTCATTAAGCTCGGTGCCGCGCGGCTCGGAACAAGCTCGATTGTAAAGCTCGTAAAGGCGCGGGAAAAGGGCTGAAGCGCCGGCGCGTATTGCCTTGCCCGAAAAAGCCGCAAAATGCGCACATGCGGCGGCACGGGCAAAACTTTTATATGAGGGGACGGCATCGTTCCCGAAAGGAGAATTTTTATGTCGGATTCCGAGCTTCTTTCGCTTGCGCTCCGCGCAAGAGAGAACGCTTATGCTCCATACTCTGATTTTGCCGTCGGCGCCGCACTCCTTGCGCAGTCCGGCAAGGTTTATCTCGGATGCAACATTGAAAGTGCAACTCACACCCCCACCTGCTGTGCCGAGCGTGTTGCCTTTTTCAAGGCGCTGAGCGAGGGAGAGCACGCCTTTTCCGCCATCGCTGTTGTCGGTGCAAGGCGGGATTCGAGTCCCTCAGACCTGTGTCCGCCCTGCGGGGTATGCCGTCAGGTCATGAGAGAGTTTTGCGCGGACGATTTCCGCATCATTCTCGGCTCGCCTGACGCTCCGCGCGTCTTTACGCTTGCCGAAATCCTTCCTTTGAGCTTTTCGGGCAAAAATATACAATAAACGACTTCCGAAAATAGCCAATTTTAACAATTCTGCACAGTGCTTTTTGTTCAAAGGGCTGTTTTTTCTGTATTTCTATTGACTTTCGCCGAGAGAAAAGGTATTATAGATAATGGCGAAAGCCAAACAAAAAAGAGGATTATTAAAAGTCTGAAAATATCACCCACGGGGTGAAATTCAATGTTTTCGGACCGCGTTTGCGCATCGGCGCAAATGAAAAAGGAAAGGAAAAGCATTATGAAAAAACTGTTTAGCCTTCTTCTTGCCCTGATTATGGTCGTATCCTGTATCGGAATCCTTGCTTCCTGCGGAAATAAGGACAAGGACACAAACGACGCGGGCGAGCCCCCTGTCTCCGGCGGAAGTGACACCGATTCCGCAGAGAATGTCACCGAAATGCGCGTTGCGATGATAACCGATTACGGCGACATCACAGACCAGTCCTTCAACCAGACCACATACGAGGGCTGCAACGAATGGTGCGAAGCAAACGGAGTTGATTTCAAGTATTATAAGCCTACCGGCGAGACGACGGAAGCACGCGTTGCAATGGTAGATGCCGCAATAAACGACGGCTTTGACGTTATCGTTATGCCCGGATATGCGTTCGGCGGAACGATTCTTGAGGTTTCGGAAGCTAATCCCGACGTCAAGTTTGTTGCAATTGACGTTGCTGCAAATGACATTCTCGAGGCGGCTCTCGGCGACGAGTATGACTACAATCCCGACAACTGGGACGTTAAAGAGTATTACCATGAAGAGAACGTATACTGTGCAGTATACCACGAGGAATATGCCGGCTACATGGCAGGCTACGCTGCCGTTAAGGAAGGCTACAAGCATCTCGGATTCCTTGGCGGAATGGAAGTTCCCGCGGTTGTACGCTACGGCTACGGCTACGTTCAGGGTATAAACGACGCGGCGAAGGAGCTTGGCATTGAGAACGAAGTAACCGTTGACTATGTATACGGCGGACAGTTCTACGGCGATGCAGACATTACCGCATATATGGACACATGGTATAAGACAAAGGGCGTTGAGGTCGTATTTGCATGCGGCGGCG
>JBJFAQ010000119.1:1256-4650 GCA_051887995.1 Eubacteriales bacterium | reverse complement strand
GAAACCGTAGGGCTTTCGGACAAGGCGGGAGCATACCCGGCGCAGCTCTCGGGCGGTCAGCAGCAGAGAATTGCCATTGCAAGGGCGCTTGCGACAAATCCGAAGGTGCTTCTCTGCGATGAGGCAACATCGGCGCTTGACCCGAAAACGACTCATTCCATTCTTGAGCTTATACGGGACATCAATAAAAAGCTGAAAATCACCGTTGTTATAATCACTCACCAGATGAGCGTTGTTGAGGAAATCTGCGACAAGGTCGCAATTCTGGACGAGGGCGTTGTCGTTGAGAACGGAAGCGTCGGCGAGGTGTTCTCATGTCCTAAATCCGCGGCGGCGCGCAGGCTCGTTTTTCCGGACGGAGCTGAAGAAATCATGAGCATATCGGACGGCGAAAAGCGGGTAAGGATAGTCTTCAACGGTGCAAGTGCCACGAGAACTCCTCTCATTGCACGTATGGCGATTGAGTGCGGAATCGAGGCGTCGATTCTGTCTGCGTCAACGCGTTGCATCGGCGACAAGCTGTACGGAAATATGCTGCTCGGCATACCGGGCGGTGAAAAGGCGCTGAGAGATGCGGAGGTTTATCTGTCCCAGATGTCGGATATTATGGTAGAGGAGGTTTCCGGGAATGTTTGAAAAGCTTTTTTCTGCCGAGGTCGTGTCCGAGGCTCTTGACATTCTGAAAACAGAGATACCGCTCGCCATATGGGAGACATTTTACGTGACGCTGCTTTCGACGGCGCTTGCGGTTGTTATAGGACTGCCGCTAGGAGTTCTGCTCGTTGCCGGTGACAAGAACGGCGTTCTTCCGCTTCCGCGCTGGCTCATGACAGTTATTAATGTGATAATAAATCTTCTAAGGTCCATACCATTTCTTATCCTCATGATAATGGTTATCCCGCTCACGCGCGCTATCGTCGGAACATCCGTCGGAACGGTTGCATCAATAGTGCCGCTTGTAATTGCTTCCTTTCCTTTTATTGCAAGGCTTGTTGAAAGCAGTCTGCGAGAGCTTAACCCCAACATCATTGAGGCGGCGCAGAGCATGGGCGCAACGCCTTTTCAGATTATTGTAAAGGTAATGATTCCGGAAAGTATTCCGTCTCTTGTCTCAAACGCCACGATTGCCGTGACGACCATTCTCGGATATTCCGCCATGAGCGGCATAATCGGAGGCGGAGGACTTGGAAAAATTGCGATAAATTACGGTTATTACCGCTACAAATATCTTGTCATGATTATCGCCGTGGTTCTGCTTATCGTGCTTGTCCAGCTTTTCCAGAGCGTAGGCACGCGCGTTGCGGTGAAGTCAGACAAACGCCTGAAAAACAAATAAAAACTCAGAATAAGCAAAAAACGGCAGTGAAGCTATCACTGCCGTTTTCAGTCTGTCGAAAATACCACCTTATTAATTACTTTTTCGACAGACTGAAGGCGTCAGACATATGTCTGACGCTCTTTTTTTGAAAAAATTCTTTTTAAATTCACGTTATTTTTGAAAAAAAAACACCTTCGGGTGGTAAACTGTAAGCGAAGAATAAACTCGGAAGGTGATATATATGAAAAAACCTCAAAGGATATTTGCCCTTGCAATGGCGATTTTGATGAGCCTTTCACTTGCCTCCTGTAACTTGTCAAAAGAAAAAAACAGCGTCACTGACGGAGAGGAAAACGTCGGGAGCACAAGCGGCGAAAGCGGAACGGAAAACTCAAGCTTATCCGCAGGCGAGAGCGGAAGTTCATCAGGCGGTGTGACACTGCCGGACGAGAGCGATATGTTTCCCGAAATATCTGCGCCTGACAATATAGATGATGCTGTCAGTATAGTATTTTCGGAAAATTCCGTCGTTTGCGGCTCGTCCTCCGTCACAGTTGACGGAAGTACGGCTTCAATCACGGGAGCGGGAACGTATGTTGTTTCCGGAACGACGACAGACGGGCAGATAGTGATAAATGCCGGCAAAAAGGACAGCATTTGCCTTGTACTTGACGGCGCGGACATAACAAAAAAAGGTCATTCTGCACTGTACGTCATACAGGCGGGCGACGTATGCATTTCGCTTGCCGAAGGCAAGGAAAATTCTCTTGCATCTTTAGGTGAATTTGTGCAGACGGACGAAAACAATGCGGACGGCGCGATTTTTTCAAAGGAAACACTGACCTTTGACGGGAACGGGACGCTCTGCGTTTCTTCCGATACCGGTCACGGAATCGTTTCAAAGGACGACCTGATTTTCACCGGAGGCGTTTATGCGGTTACGGCCGCAAAGCAGGCAATTTCGGGAAAAGACAGCGTCCGTATAAAGGACGGCAGTTTTGCACTGTCCGCAGGCAAGGACGGCATACACTCCGAAAATTCCGACGATTCATCGCTTGGATATATATATATTGAAAACGGTAGCTTTTCGATAGACGCGGACGGAGACGGAATTGACGCGTCCTCGTCGGTAAAAATCACGGGCGGTAAGTTCAGCATCACGTCCGGCGACAGAAGCACGGTCTCAAAAAGCTCCGGCGGCGGTGGCTTTGGCGGTTTCTTTGGCTTTGCGGGCAACTCTGCGGAAGATGACGGCGTAAGCACAAAGGGCATAAAGGCTTCCTCGGCACTTGAAATTTCCGGCGGAACATTTATAATTGACTCGGCTGATGACGCGCTCCACTCTAACGGAAATGTTTATGTCATCGGAGGCGATTTTACCATCGCGACAGGGGACGACGGCATGCACGCAGACGAAACGCTTTCAATTTCCGGCGGAACTGTTGTCATAACCGACAGCTACGAGGGGCTTGAGGGAAAAATCGTTGACATCTCAGGAGGAAACATTACTTTGCGCGCAGACGACGACGGCATAAATGCCGCCGGAGGCAACGACGGAAGCGGCTTCGGTGGCTTTATGAAGCCCGACGCTTTCGGGGGCGGCAGCTCCGAATACTATATACGAATTTCGGGCGGTATTATAAACGTTGACGCGGACGGCGACGGCGTTGATTCAAACGGAAACCTATATGTGAGCGGAGGAGAGACCTATGTAAACGGTCCGACAAACTCGGCAAACGGCGCGATTGACTATGAGGGAAGCGCTGAGATAACGGGAGGAATTTTTGTTGCCGCGGGAGCTTCCGGCATGATGATGAACTTCGGGCAGACGTCAACTCAGGGGTCAATTCTTACGTCGGCGAACGGAACGTCAAAAATTACCCTCTCGGACGAGGACGGAAATGTGCTTATCTCCTTTACGCCGTCAAAATCGTGTGCTTGCGTAGTCATAAGCTGTCCCGAGCTTGCCATCGGAGGTAAATATACTATTTCAGTAGGTTCAAATACAACTCAGATTGAGCTGACGAGCCTTATCTACGGCTCATCGGGCGGCATGAGCGGCGGACGCCCCGGAGG
>JBJFAQ010000119.1:0-1156 GCA_051887995.1 Eubacteriales bacterium | reverse complement strand
TGACGAGCCTTATCTACGGCTCATCGGGCGGCATGAGCGGCGGACGCCCCGGAGGAGGCTTCGGAGGCGGAGGAAAACGTCCGTAAACAGCGTTTCGGATTGTCTTGCCGGGAGCTTGCTTATCTTGACAATCCGACAAAAACGTGATAGAATCTTCTCATTCAGACAAAAAATGGGGAAATTCAATGAAAAAGATAGAAAATCAGACATTTGACGCGGAGCGCGCTTTGTATGCGCTGCATGATGCCGAGCTTGTCGGTTGTGCCTTTGAGGGCGAAGCGGACGGCGAATCGGCGCTAAAGGAAAGCGGAGATTTTGAAGCCCGCGGATGCCGTTTTGCGCTCAGATACCCACTCTGGCACGACAGCAGAATTGCGGTGCGCGGATGCACAATGACGGATACTTGCCGCGCGCCGGTGTGGTATACGAATGACGCCTTGTTTGAGGACTGCGAGATAAGCGGCGTAAAGGCGTTCCGCGAGTGTGACAAAATAAAAATACAAAACTGCCGAATCGTCAGCCCGGAATTTGGCTGGAACTGCCGCGGTATGGAAATACAAGGCGGGGAGATTACATCGGAATATTTTCTTCTCGGTTCGTCGGACGTTTTGCTCGACGGAGTGAATTTTACGGGAAAATATTCGTTTCAGTATGTAAAAAACGCCGAGATACATAACGCGGTGCTTCAGACGAAGGACGCTTTCTGGCATACGGAAAACGTAAGTGTTTACGACAGCGTAATAAGCGGAGAATATCTCGCGTGGTATTCAAAAAATCTCAGGCTGTACCGCTGCCGTATAAGCGGCACTCAGCCGTTATGTTATGCCGAAAATCTCTATCTTGAGGACTGCACAATGGAGGGCTGTGACCTTTCTTTTGAAAACACAAGCGTCACGGCGACGGTGAAGGGAAGCATTGACAGTGTAAAGAATCCGATATCCGGAAGAATCGAGGCGGACAGCATAGGGGAGATCATTTTCGACGAAAATCTGCGCAAAGGCGCGGACTGCAAGATCGTGACACGAAAAAATAACCTCTCATAAACTGTTTCATCTTATGAGAGTTAAAAAACCATATAAAGTGCCCCCGCCGAAAGACATTTGTCTTTCGGCGGGGGCATAATACGTTCCGAGCTTTTTATAGGTTTTATTTATAG
>JBJFAQ010000118.1:0-4667 GCA_051887995.1 Eubacteriales bacterium | reverse complement strand
GGTAAATAATAAAAAAATCATTGGCACTTGCTTTTTTGCAGGTGCCAATGATTTTTTACTTAAAACACTTGACAAGTGAACGCTCGTTTACTATAATATAAGTAAACGAGCGTTCACTTATAAGGAGGGGGTGATAAAATGTCCGAAACAAAAGAGAATATTTTAACCGTTTCGCTTAGATTATTTGCAAAAGCCGGGTATGAAGCGGTTTCGGTCAGTATGATTGCCGGTGAGCTCGGCATAACAAAAGGAGCGCTGTACAAGCATTATAAAAACAAGCGCGATATTTTTGACAGCATCTTAACACGCATGGCGGAAACGGACTTTGAAAGGGCAAAAGAGTATGAGATGCCGGAAGAGCCAATTGAAAATGAAAAAGAGGCATACCGAAATACGTCGGCGGAAAAAATCAAAAACTATTCCAAGGCTCAGTTTCGTTATTGGACGGAAGATGAATTTGCATCTAACTTCCGAAAAATGCTTACATTAGAGCAGTATCGAAGCCCGGAAATGGCAAGGCTTTATGAGCAGTATCTTGCAGGCGGTCCGCTTATGTATATGGCTGATATTTTCGGCGAGCTTGTCGGCTCAAACGCAAATGCGCTTCAGACCGCTCTTGCGTTTTACGGACCTTTTTTCCTTCTTTACAGCGTTTACGACGGTGCGGAGAACAAAGCGAAAGTGACAGGGACTGTCGATGAATATATTGACAGCTTTATTTCCGGATTGCGTTTAAACTAAGAAAACTAATTCGGCGGCGTTATTACGAGTACTGCGGCAAACGAAAAATGACGACGCCATGACAAATTATTATAAAAATATATCGGAGGAAAAGAAAATGAAATATTTACGCAGTGAAAAATATAATACTCCCGAACTTATGGCGAAGATAATGGGACCGAACCCGATTAAACTCGAGGAAGAACTGCTCGGCGACTGCATGACTGAGCGAGGGGCTGTTGTCTGCGACCTTGGGAGCGGGCAGGGGCTTACATCTGTTTTTCTTGCCAAAGAATACGGTTTTAAAGTGTATGCCGCCGACCTTTGGAGCGACCCGGAGGAAAATCGGAAATTTTTCAGTGAAATGGGACTTTGCGACGGGCAAATTGTTCCCGTAAAAGCCGACGCCGCCGATTTACCGTTTGAAAAAGAATTTTTTGACGCTGTTGTCAGCACGGATTCTTATAATTATTTCGGACGTGACGAAGAGTATCTTGACAGTAAGCTGCTTCCTTTTGTAAAAAAGGGCGGGTATATTTATATTGCCGTGCCCGGTATGAAAAAGGATTGTCACGACCGCCTTCCGCCTGAGCTTTTGCTTTCATGGACGCCTGAGCAGCTTGAATATATGCATGATGTTGATTACTGGCGAAGAATGGTAGGCAGCTGCAAAGGCGCAGAGGTAATTTCAGTCTCCGAAATGGAATCAAATGAAGAGGTGTGGGCGGATTGGCTGAAGCAGGAGAACGAATATGCCGTCGGAGACCGAAAAGCAATGGAAGCAGGCGGAGGAAAATACCTTAATTTTATCAAAATCGTCTTGAAAAAGCGGGATTTTTAAATACAGCGAGAATATTTTACATTAAAATCAGCTGGCGCTCCTTCCGGAGCGCCAGCTGATGCGATTTTTAAGTCTAAAAGGCAGAAACTTGCCTTTTTTAGGTTCGATTCTCGGTATTAAAACTCGGCGGAGCAGACACAGAGCGGGTCGGGTGCGGAATAAGCAAAGGGTAGAAGCGCCAATTTGCCGTTCTCGTTTCTAAGGACGGTTATATTGTTTGTTTGCTCGTTTGTGACATAAACATAGTCTCCTATGAAGTCAAAATCTCTTGGCCCTTCGCCGCCGACGTTTGTGACGCTGACGAGCGACAGACAGCGGTTTTCATATGAAAAACATGAAATTGAATTGTGTCCGCGGTTCGACGCATATATAAGTCCTTCTCTGATGCGAATTGCCGCCATGGTATTGTTTCCGGTAAATGAGGAGGGAAGACCGCTTTCGGTACACACGAGAGATAAATGTCCGTCGCTGTAATCAAACGCCGAAACCGTAGAGGCAAGCTCGTTTGCAACAAATACGGTTTTTCCGTCGTCAGAGCATACAATATGCCGCGCGCCGTGACCTGCGGGCACTTTGGCGCGTGATATTTCGTTCAGATTTTTGTCATATACGAAAACGGTATCAAGTCCGAGGTCGCATACGAAAATATACTTGCCGTCGGGGGATTCTCCGACAAAGTGCGCGTGTGCTTTGTCCTGACGCGGTTTATTCGGACCATCTCCGAAATGCGTTACGAGTCTGTCGGGAAATTTGAGAACGCTTCCCGAAACATAGTTCACACAGTAGTCCGAATCTCCGGAGGAGCACAGGTGGCATGCGACCACGCCGTGCGAGGAAAGTATTGGCGACGGCGAGGAAAGCGTACCGTCTTTTTCGATTTTGAATTTTATAAGTCCGCTGTCTTTTGAATTTTCAAACGGTTCTCGGAGCAGAATATGCATTGCGCCGTCTTTTATAATATGATACATAGGGCGGTCTAATTTCAGAATGTCCTTAAGGTCAAGACTGCCGTCGCCGTTCTGGATATAGTGGTATATTCCGCCGTCCGGACTGCATGCGGAAATGTAAATATGTCTTTTCATGTCAGGTGTCCTTTCTTTGTGGTGAAAATCAATTTATATTACCATATTTTTTCAAATAAAACAAGTATTCCGGCGTTTTTTCACGGAACAAATTCTATTATTGTGCGTCCTCTTATAACAGATGTTAACAAAATGTAAAATGTCGAAAAATGCTGTCTTTTTGCAGCGAATTTTCAAGAATCCGCTTGCCTCGAATGTTAGATAGTGATATAATATATATAGCCCGAATAACATATATCATGCCGCACGGATTTACGCGGCATAATTTGCAAAAAATAAGTATTATGGGTCTGCTTTTTGGCGTTTAACCCTTTATATATAGATAAGGTCAGGTTGATAAAGCCGGATGTTAGTTTACAGTTCACGAAAGAAAAAAAGAAACAGAATAATTTTGCTCTATATACCGCTGATGACGCTTATTGCGGCGGTAGGGATTATTATGCTTTCCGCTATTGGTTTTCTAAACGGAAGCACAGATGAACAAACGCCTCCGGTGCGTATGCTGGAAAAGCTGAAGCCTGATACCGACGCCATAGATACGATAGACGAACAAGCCGCAATTGACTATGCAGAAGCTCATAAGCCAAAGCCTTCGACCGATGTTCCCGTAACAGATAATCCGACGCATCCCGGACCTGATACTCCGATTACAGACGGCTCGGTGACAGAACATATTCTGAGAGAAACCGATGAAGCGGCGGACAACTATTTTGACAACACGCTTTTTATCGGTGATTCGCGTATGGTGGGGCTAAGTATGTCCTGTCAGAATCTGAGCGCCACGTTTTACGCGGCGGTAGGACTTTCCGTAAACCAGCTTAACACAAAAAAGGTGATAAAAACTGCGGACGGAAGCGAATCCGTAACAGTTTTTGACGCCATAAAAAATAATCCGGTGGACTTCAGCCGAATATATATTATGTTTGGTCTTAACGAACTCGGCTGGAGCTATCCGAGCGTGTTTATACGTTCCGTTGACAGCACGATAGAACAGCTTAGAGAAATTGCGCCTGATGCCGAAATCTGTATTATGGCTATTATGCCGGTATCGGAAAGTGCGACGGTAAGTATATATAAGGGCGCGACGGCGAACGAACGCATAAGAGAATACAATTCCATGCTCCTTAGGCTTGCGGCGAAGCTTGATTGCTGGTATCTTGACACGTACAATTTGTTTGCGGACGAAAACGGAAATCTGCCGGAGTCCTATTCCGCCGACGGGGTTCATATGTATCTCGAAAACAACAAAAAAATTATCGGTTATATAAAAACACATACTTTTGCTTACTAAAGGAGAAATATGAAAAATAAATTTCCGGTTGTAATTTTGATATTTTTACTTACAGCACTGCTTTTTTCGTGCGGAAATGCGAAAAAAGATATAAATATAGATGTTTCTGAGGTCGCATCAAAGCTCTCGTCCGAACTTGCATCGGAAAAAGCAGGTCTTGTAGAGCTTACGGAGGATTCTTCTGCTATCCGCTACGGCATTGTGGGGCTTTATTCAAAGATGTACTGCGAGGCTTCAGTGACCGTTGCTTCAGATGAGTTCGCTGTTATTGAGGCAAGCGACGAGCAGACCGCCGGAGAAATCGTAAATAAACTCGATGCTTACCGCAAAGAGCGTATTTCTCTTTTTGCATCGTATGCCGCATCGGAGGTGCCGAAGCTTGAAGATGCGCTTCTTGAAAGCGAAGGTAAATATGTGATTTTTGTTTCTTCAGATAAACTTGACGCGGCAAAGGAAATCTGGAATAGCGCAAAAAAGCAGTAAAAGGCAAACGGACATTATGACAAAAGAAAAAATTGAGCGCATAAATTTTCTTTACCGCAAATCCAAGGAAACCGAGCTTTCACCTGAAGAAAAAGCAGAGCAAAAGGCTCTGCGTGAAGAGTATTTGTATGAGGTGCGGGTTTCATTCGGAAGTATGCTTGATCATACTGTGATAAGATATCCGGACGGAACGGAAAAAAAGGTTCAAAAGAAAAAATAAAGCATTTTATTTTCAAAATCCGGAGATGTT
>JBJFAQ010000117.1:0-21289 GCA_051887995.1 Eubacteriales bacterium | reverse complement strand
GCACCATCACTGGCGGCATCTTCTACGGCAGAGTAAACGGTAGTGGCACTATCAGAGACAGTGCCAAAGTGACCATGACCTTCAACAGTGACGGCGACGATGTAGCAGAACAGAAAGTTCTCAGAGGCCAGAAAGCAACCGCCCCCACAGACCCCACCAAAGAAGATTGCACCTTTGTCGGCTGGTACAATGGCGATAACCTCTATGACTTTAGTACCCCTGTAACTGAGAATATCACTTTGATAGCGAAGTGGACAGTAGATAGGGTAAAGCTGACCAAAGATATCCTTGACGAAAAATACAAGGAATACTCCGTTGGAGTATCCAAGTATGTTCTGCCAAGCGGCAATTATTATCTGGGTGATAATATTTCGGTGGTTGCATATATTGACATTGGAAGTTACACGTCTAAAACACAAAATGTTGTACTTGACCTAAATGGATATACGTTGAAAAATGATACTAATAGTATCGCATTACTTTGTCCAGACTACTCCAGTACACTGACACTTATGGACAGCAGTTCAGCTAAAACAGGAAAGGTTATTAGCAGTTCAGGTGACGCAGTTTACATTGGTTCAAACAGTAAACTCAATGCCAATGGTGGTACAGTAGAAGGCAATATTAACCTGCGTTCTGATAACGCAGTAATTGATAATACTGACCCATTAAATGTTACTATATTCCGTAATGGACAGATATATGGTTACAGTTCAAATGCTGTCATCAATGGAGGTATTTTTTACAGCACCGTTGGCACTGTTTACGATTATAGTGGTCAAATCACTGGCGGCATATTCTATGGTGCAGTAAATTGTGATAAAATCAGCGATAGTGCCAAAGTGACCGTTACCTTTGACAGCGATAGCGGCAGTGATATAACAGAACAGAAAGTCCTTAGAGGTCAGAAAGCAACTGCTCCAACAGCTCCCACTAAAGCAGGCTATGATTTTGTAGGTTGGTATCAAGGCAATACCGAATTTGACTTTGCCAACACCCCTGTCATTGGGAATATCGCCTTAACTGCTAAGTGGTCTGAGAAACCCAGCATCCCCTTTAGCACTGCTCCTCAGTCCTACACCTATGACGGAGTGACACAGGCATTTTCCATCACAGGAACATCTGTAACAGGCTTTGATATCGCCTATCAGCAGAACGGTCAAACTGTAACCAATCCCACCAATGCTGGTTCTTATGATGTTATCATCACAAGAGCAGCGGACAATACCTATAAAGCGGTGAATGAAACCATCACCAATGGCTTGGTCATCAATCCCAAAGATGTGACCGCAACAATATCCCCTATTTCCGATCAAACCTATACGGGCAGTGATATTGAGCCTGCCGTCACGGTTTACGACGGCACAACCGAAATTCCCGCAAGTGAATACACAGTCAGCTATATAAACAACAGAAATGCCGGCACGGCAACTGTTACACTGACCGACGTTGCAGGCGGAAACTACACCGTAAGCGGAAGCGCAACCTTTGAAATCAAGCCGAAAACCGTTACTGCGACAATATCTGCTATTTCCGATAAAACCTATACGGGTAGTGATATTGAGCCTGCAATTACGGTTTACGACGGCACAACCGAAATTCCCGCAAGTGAATACACGGTCAGCTATACAAACAACAGAAATGCCGGCACGGCAACTGTTACACTGGCCGACGTTGCAGGCGGAAACTACACCGTCAGCGGAAGCACAACCTTTGAAATCAAGCCGAAGAGCATTGAAGATGCTTTAATTACACTTAGCGGAAAACTGACTTATAACGGAACAGAGCAAACTCAGAATGTCACCGTTTCACTTGCAGGATTTGATACTGTGACATTTGATGTTTCGTGTAACAAGCAGACCAATGTTAAAGCGAGCGGCAATTATACACTTACGGTGACGGGCAACGGAAATTTTGCGGGAACGAAAACCCTTGATTGGAACATTGCTCCTGCAACGCCTACTGAAAATTCCGCAAAGAAAACAACGGCAAAGGTGCTCAAAAACAGCGCACTTGCAGGTGCATCCGTTACAAAGGGTGAAATCCTTGCCCTTGACGGCAAAACTCCGCTTGCAGGTACATTCGCTTGGGTTGACGGCGCAAAGGTTATGAGCGCGCATGGCACGGAGCAAATGATATTTACTCCCGAAAACACGAATTATGCCCCCATCACGATTGATGTCGCCGTCATCGTCTATTCTTCAGCTCCTATACGCTACATAGTCAAGTTTGATACAAACGGCGGAAACAGCATTGCAAATCAAACCGTTGTAAAGAACGGCGAGGTCACAAAGCCTGCAAATCCGACAAGAGACGGATATATCTTTGGCGGTTGGTACACAGATAAGGAACTGACAGAAAAATATGATTTTACAAAAGCTGTAACGAAAAACATAATCCTTTATGCAAAGTGGGTAAGGGAAGAATGGAAAAATCCCTTCTCCGATGTCAATAAAGGCGATTGGTTCTATGATGACGTAGCCTATGTTTATGACAAAGGTCTGATGGGATTCACAAGCATGAACTTATTCAGCCCAAATAAGACGACCACCCGCGGTATGGTCGTGACAATCCTGTATCGTTTGGATGGCTCCCCCGCTGTCAGCAGTTATTGTCCTTTTGATGATGTCCCCTCGGGCGCATATTATAGGGACGCAGCCATATGGGCAGTCGAAAATGGGATTACCAAGGGCTATGGCAATGATCTCTTTAAGCCGAATGACAGCATCACCCGTGAACAGCTTGCAACATTCCTGTATCGGTATGCAAAATACAAGGGTATTGATGTCAGCGTAGGCGAGGATACCGATATCCTCAGTTACAACGATGCGCGGAACATCTCCGAGTATGCTTTCCCTGCTATGCAGTGGCTCTGCGACAAGGGTATCATGCAGGGAAGCAATGGAAACCTGAAGCCTGCGGGTAACGGCACTCGCGCACAAATCGCAGCACTCCTGCATCGCTTCTGTGAGAAGATTTTGAACGGTTGAAAGTTCAAGATAAGCCGATAACGGGCAAAAAATAATATAAAGGGGCAAGGTTTAAATACACCTTGCTCCTTTTCTATGCCTTGAGTTCCGTCAAATCAGCAAAGGATTTGGCAGATAGGCTTATGTAACACAAAGAAAAAAGCCCCATGCCACAAAGCACAGAGCCTTTTTTATTTATTTTCACTTTGTATGCTCTTTTTGATTTTTCTCAGGTCTCCGAGCATATTGAACGTATCTTTGAAAACGTGAATTTTTGATTCGCGGTGATTTATAATCCGAACAGGCACTTCGATTATGCCGTATCCCGCTTTTTGCGCGCGAAGTATTGTTTCAAGGTCAAACGCAAACCCGTCGATTGTACATTTTGAAAAGATTTGTTTCGCTTCCTCGCCTCGGTAAGCCTTGCAGCCGCACTGCGAGTCGGAAAGACGGAAGCCCCCGACGAGGTTAAGCACATGAATATAGGTTTTTGATGCAAGTTTTCTCAAAAAAGTGTACTCTTTATAGCCGTCGGGATCAAGATTGCGCGACCCTATCGCAACCTTGGCGGAAGGCGCGTCATCAAGCGCCTCCACCATCTTTTTGATAACATCTGTTCCGTATGCAAGGTCGGCGTCGGTGAACATAACTATATCGCCGTGTGAGGCAAGTACGGCATTTCTCACCGCGCTTCCTTTTCCGCGGTTGTCTTTATAACCGACAGTACGTGCATTCGGAAGATGCAGATTATTTACGATTTGCAGGCTTCCGTCCGTGCTTCCGTCGTCCGAGAATATAATCTCATATCCGTCGTCTGAAAAATTCTTTTCCATGTAGTCGGAGAGCGTTCTTGCGGTGTTTTCTATAACGGCGGACTCATTGTACATGGGTATACACAATGAAATTTTCATTTTATTATTTCTTTCCCGATATGCCAAGATTTTGCTTTGCTTACACCGTGAGCGGCGGTCTGCGGCAGCTCTTTGCATATCTGTTTTATTATAAAGCGGCATTGTGGCGCTCTGCTGTTATGGACGTGGATATTATATAGCAAATGTTGCCCAAAGTCAAGAGCTTTGCTCGTCGCCCGGGGAGTATATCGGCATCTCGAACCAGAAGGTGCTGCCTTTTCCCGGTGTGCTGTCAACGCCGTATGTCGCCTTGTGAGCTTCAAGCACGCTTTTTACAATGGAAAGACCAAGCCCCGTGCCGACTGCGGCGCGGCGGTGAACCTTGTCAACCTTGTAGTAGCGGTCCCAGATATACTGAAGATTTTCCGGCTCTATTCCCGCACCGGTATCGGTGACCGAAATGCGCACTTTCCCGTCCGACGTCTGCTGACGGACGGTTACCTTTTTGTCGTCTCCCGTGTAGTTTATCGCATTGTTTATCAGGTTGTAAACCACCTGAAGCATCATTGTGCGGTCGGCGTATATCAAGGCAGGCGTGTCGGATACAAATTCTATATGATAGCCGTCCTTTTCCGTCAGCTTTTCATAGCGGCACATTGTTGCGCGCACGGTTTCTGTAAGGTCAAACACTTCAGGAGTTATTTTTCGTGCGCCTGAGCGGATTTTTGAAATATCCAGCATGTCGCTGACAAGCTCGGAAAGACGAGTGGTTTCATCAATCACAATCTGCGCGTTTTCCGGAGTGTTTTCACCGGGAATATCGCGCATGACCTCGCTGTATCCTTTTATCATGGTAAGCGGTGTACGCAGGTCGTGCGAAATGTTGGAAATAAGCTCCTTTTGAAGCGCGTCGGTTTTTGAAAGCTCTGAGGACGCGTAATTAAGCGCGTCGGAAAGCTCGCGTATCTCTCTGTATCCGTTTCCGTCGAACTTTTCCTCATAATCTCCTTTTGCGAGGCGATTGACCGAGCGGCTCAGCTTTACAATCGGTACGGAAATGAATTTTGACATGAAAAACGCTATGACGAGCGCCCCGAGAAGGAGAATTACGGCAATCCATTTGAACTGGAACGAATATGTTTTTACGACGGCACTGACAGGAGCCATTTCGGAGTTGAGAAGTATAAAATAGGTCTCGCCGTCGGAGTTTTGCATTATTTTTGCATAAATTGTGTTTATGCTGTCTACATCATCTGACGGTCGGAACGCACTCAGCGACTGTTTTTCAACATATTCTCCGCCGGCACTTTCCGCCTTTCCGTAAAGTCTGTTGATACTCTGCGAGTACATATGGTGTATCACCGAGCGCCCCGTCGGGTTGCAGCTGAATTTTTCCACGGCGTCGTTTCCATCAATATGATATACCAGAATACTGATTGAATAATCACTTGCAAGAGCATATGCGATGGATTCGATGTTTTCGCTTTCGAGATTGTCCTCTAAAATGGACGCCGTGAGCCGGATCTCTTTCATTTTTGCGCTCTCATAGAATCTTCCGAGAAGAAGCACCTGAAAAACCCAGACAATAAGGAGAACAAAAACGGTGAAAAGAGCGAGAAAGGCAAAAAGAGTCCAAGTGACGCCTATTCCGCGGCGTTTTGTTTCTTTTTTTGCTTTTCCCGCGCCTGTGTTATGCATGATAAAATTATCCTTTCAAGAAAAATTAGGCTTCAAATCGGTAGCCTATGCCGCGCAAGGTAACGATATAGCGGCTGTATTCGCCGAGACTTTTGCGCAGCAGCTTGATGTGTGTGTCAAGGGTACGTGCATCGCCGTAAAAGTCATATCCCCAGACTTCGTTGAGAAGCTTTTCTCTCGAAAGCGCTATGTTCTTGTTTTTAAGCATGTAGAAAAACAGTTCATATTCCTTTGGAGACATTTCAATGCGCTCGCCGTGTATGAAAACAAGGCGTGCGGTCAGATCGACTTTAAGACCTCCGCCGTCAAATTCGACAATTTCGTTTTCTTTGTGCTCGGAATCGCCTGCGGGCTTGTTTACGCGCTTCATCACGGCTTCGATTCGCAGAATCAGTTCCTTTGGTGAGAACGGCTTTACAACATAATCGTCGATTCCAAGCTCAAAGCCGTTTATTTTGTCGTATTCCTCGCCTCTTGCACTGAGCATGATAATTGGAGTCTGCGACGTTTTGCGTATCTCGCGGCAGGCGGAGAACCCGTCAAGCTCAGGCATCATTATGTCCATAATTATGATATCAAATTTTTCTTTTCTGCAAAGCAGTACCGCCTCCATGCCGTCCGCCGCCTCGGTGACCTTGTGCCCGGCAAAAACCGCATATTTTGTAATCAGTTCTCTTATGCGCGCCTCATCGTCTACAACCAGAATATTATACATGATGACTTACCTCATTTTATCAAAATGAAGGGGAAGGCGCAAGTCGATGCGCCGTTTCCCCTTATATTTATATACTTACGTCCGGGGCTGAGAACGTCAGTCAAAATTGACGTCGCCTTTGCTTGCGGGAACGTATTCGTGAAGTGTGAGTTTTACGGTAATGAGTTTTCCGCCTCTTGCGACGGTGACTTCAACTGTGTCTCCGACGCTGCAATCCTTAAGGGCGGTTTTGATGTCGGCGGAGGTGGAAACCTCGCAGCCGTTCATTGACGTTATACGGTCGCCGCTTTTTATGTCATCCGTGTATTTGGACTCATAGACGTATACGCCGTATGCGTTTACATGATAGGAAGCCGCGGTGAAGAGGTCTGTTATATCAATAAGCTCAAGACCGTGGTCGATTCTGCCTCTGACATAGCCGTATTCCATGAGCTGTTTGACGGTTTCATATGCCGTGTCAATCGGAATCGCAAAGCCGAGACCTTCAACGTCCGTTCCGCTGGATTTTGCGTTTACAATACCGACGAGCTTGCCGTAAAGGTTGAACATTCCGCCGCCGGAGTTTCCGGGGTTGACGGCTGCGTTCGTTTGAATCAGCGTCATTGTTTCGCCGTCGATTGTGATTTCACGTGCAAGGGCGCTTACAATGCCGTTTGTGATTGTGCCGCCGAGTGAGCCGAGAGGATTTCCGATGACGATGACTTCTTCGGCAAGCATGAGAGAGGAGGAAGAGCCAAGCTCGGCAACGGTCAGAGTTTCATCAGGCTCGATTTTAAGAACCGCAATATCGGAACTTGAATCGGTGCCAATAAGGGTTGCCACATATTCGTTTCCGTTTGTCAGGCGCACCGTGATTTTGCTTGCGTCTGCGATTACGTGGTTATTTGTGATAATGTAGCCCTCTTTTGCGATGATAACTCCGCTTCCGGCACCGCTCTGAACATACTGGTAAAAGCTGTTTCCGTTTACGACCTTTTCGGTTGTAATTTCAACGACCGAATCCTTGACAAGCTCTGCGACCTGAGTCTTTGTCATGAGTGTTCCGATTTCTCCGGCTGAGACGTTTGACAAAGTTCCGTTGTCTTTTATTATAGTAGCCGTTTGCTTCTGAGAATCGTTATTTGATGTGCTGTCGGAGGGCTGATTTGCTTTGTTTTCTTCCGTTTCGGCGTCTGTATAGCTGCTGTTCCAAGGAAGATTGTCTCCTTTGGCGAAAAGAAAGCCTACCGTGCCGAAGAGCAGAGCCACAACGACGAACGCGCATGTGAGAATTACTGCCGTTGCCGCTCCGGATCGCTTCTTAGGCTGCTTCGGGGGTTTGGGGGAATTGTATGGCGCACCGTACTGAGGAGCGCCGAAGCCCTGTCCCGCGCCGCCGTACAGTTCATTCTGAGACGGCTCAGGAGTGTCGCCCGTCGTTGTTGTCACATGCGTATAGCCGTCATCTCCTGGAGTGTATATACGGCTGTATGTCCGCTGAACGCCCTCTGTCTGCGGCACGTTCGGAGCCTTCGGCGGCATATCGGCGTCGCTCTTAAAGCTGTCTGTACCGAACGTTTCTTCCGAATTATTGTAATTTTCATTATTGTTATTCAGTTCATTCATGATCAAAACCTCCTTGAATCAGGTTTGTACTGCTATTATAGGCTTTGATTGTGACAGTTTTTTGACGGCGGCAGTAAAAAGCACTGAACTTAAGTTAATTATTGGTGTCGGATTTGGATTTATTTTTTACAAAGCGTATTATGTAAATGACGAGGAACACCAGAAGCGTCAGGATAAGCACCGCTGCCGAACAAAGCATTATCATAAAGCCGAGCAGATAATAGTAGAGCGACGAGATGGCCGTTATACCGACAGACGAAGGTCTGATAAAGGCAAAAACGGCCGTCAGGAGCGCTCCGCACAGAAAGCAGAGGGAAGTAAGGGTCAGAAGCGTGAGGAAAACAGATTTGAGCGTTCCGTGCCTATCTCTTAGGAACAGGAAAAGCAGTACGGAAAACAGCACTACCGTCACGGGAAAGATTATGTTGCGTATAAAAAACAGCTCATTTGCCGCCCTGTGTGCAAAATGAGAGCCGACCGAAAGTAGCGTGGTAATAAGAAGGGACAGAAGCGCCGCTATCGCGATTTTTTTCTTTATATCAGAGCTTTTCATCGTCAGCTTCCTCCTTATTTATTCTCAAAATGCGGAAGCTCACGGGAGGCAGAACGTCCTCCTCCGAGAAAATCTCTCCGGTGAGCATATCCGTTCCGCTGATTTCGGGCATGATTTCTTTTTTCCCGGCATTGAGTGCGACAAGAACGGTTTCGCCGTGTCCGCACCGCTCGTACAGAAGGTACGCTCCGCTTGCCTCAAGAACACGGAAAGTGCCGTCGGCAAACACCGGATTTTCTTTTCGCAGCTTTCCGAGCGCTCTGTAATGGGAAAGCAGCTCCGAATTTTCCTTTCCCCAAGGGAAGGGCATACGGCAGAACGGGTCGCGGTAGCCTTCAAGCCCTGCCTCGTCACCGTAGAATACCGAAGGAATCCCGTATACCGTAAACTGAATCGCGGAGGCGAGCTTCAGAAGAAGGATTGCACCGATTTTGTTTTCGGCGCTCATTTTTACATGCGCAAGCTCGGAATTGGGGAGGTCGTATTTATTTTCACCGCCGAGAACGGTAAGTATGCGTTCGGTGTCGTGAGTTCCAAGCAGGTTCATAAGCGAATCGCAGACCGTTTTCGGATACGAGGCGTAGATTTCCGTCAATGCGGCGGCAAGCGCCTCGGCATTTCCCGAAAGCAGATATTCGATTACTGCAGAACGGAAAGGATAGTTCATTACGCTGTCAAGCTGAGAGCCGCGCAGATACCGTCTGCGCTTTCCGTAGGCGATTTTGTCGGAAGCGTTTTCCCAGACCTCGCCTATGATTACGGCGTCCCCCTGTGACCTATCCTTCGCTGTTCGGCGGACAAGGTCAAGAAACTCGTCCGAAAGCTCGTCTGCAACATCGAGCCGCCAGCCGCCGATACCCATAGCGGTGTATTTTCCGACAACGCTGTTTTCTCCTTTTCCCGCAAGGAAATCGCGGCAGGAAGGGCAGGAAAGATTCAGCTTCGGCAGAATCGGTATGCCCCACCAGCTTTCATATTTGTCGGGAAACTCCGTGAAGGTAAACCAGTCGTGATAGGGGGATTTTTCCGACTGATATGCTCCGACGGAGGGATATTTTCCGTATTTATTAAAGTAAAGACTGTCGTCGCCCGTGTGGTTGAACACACCGTCGAGAATTATGCGTATTCCGTATTTTTTGGCTTCGGAAATGAGGTCGGCAAGCGCTTTGTCGCCTCCGAACATCTCATCGACTTTCATATAGTCGCCGGTGTCGTATTTATGGTTGGAATATGCCTTGAATATTGGACTGAGATATATGACAGTCACTCCGAGAGAGGAGATGTAGTCAAGTTTTTCCCGTATTCCTATCAGATTCCCGCCGAAAAACATATTGTTTGGCACAAATGCGCCGGGATACTCTCCGTACTGCGGAATACCGCTTTCCCAGTCCTCATTCAGCACCGCGTCATCGCGCACAGGAATCGTAAAGCTTCCGCGGGCAAAGCGGTCAACGAAAATGTGGTATATCACGCCTCCGTGAAACCAGTCCGGCGTCCCAAAGCCGTCCTCAAATACAAGCAGGCGGCTTCTTTTCCCTTCATTTTCCGACAGGGAAAAATGTGTTACGTCCTTTTCACTTGTGAAAAGCGTCTTTTCCCCGCACTGAAGCCGAAAATCGTAGTAAAACAGTCCGGATGGCTCGTTACGGCACAGTTTTTCGAGGGATAGCTTTACGGAATACGAGTCTGTTCCGCAGTTGCTTGACGAGAAGCACAGCGGAAGCTCTTCGACATCCTCTCCGTCGGGAGCAATACGGAGAGATGCTTCGCAAATGCCGAGATTACGCGGAATTTGCAGTGAAAAGGTAAGTAAAGTGCGTCGAGAGAACGCTCCGCAAAGCGAAGCGTCCTCTCCGTCGGCAGTTTTTTTGAAAATGATTTCCCGACTGTTTTGCCATGCCGGATCATTTGAGAATTTTGCAAGCATAGATTTTCCTTTGGGGATTATTTGTCAAGGCGTTTAAGATTCCAGATGTTTTCTGCGTAATCCGTTATCGCCCTGTCGGCGGCAAAGTAACCTGCCGAGGCAATGTTCATAAGGGACATGCGGTTCCAGCGCATTTTATCTCCGTAAATTGCGAGCGCTTTTTCGTGAACCGTGCGGTATGACTCAAAATCCGCAAGGCACATGTACGGGTCTGCTACTGCGTGACCCGAAAGCAGATAAGAGCCGATATTTGCGAAGGACTGTCCCGCAAAGCCGATGCCGAGGCGGTCTATGATATGCTGGAGGCGCGGATTGTTTGCATAATATTCCGCGGAATGATAGCCCTTTGTCCAGAGGTCCTCCACCTCATTGCGGTTAAGACCGAAAATGAACATGTTGTCGTTCCCGGCGGCGGCGAGCATCTCTACGTTTGCACCGTCAAGAGTGCCGATTGTGAGCGCGCCGTTTATCATGAGCTTCATGCAGCCGGTGCCGCTTGCTTCTTTGCCGGCGAGCGAGATTTGCTCTGATATTTCTGCGGCGGGGATAAGAGCCTCCGCCATGCTGACGTTGTAGTCCTCAAGGAACACGACCTGGAGTTTTTCGCGCAGCTGCGGGTCGTTTTCAATGTCGCGTCCGATGAAGCAGATCAGCTTTATGATTTCCTTTGCCATCGCATATCCGGGTGCGGCTTTCGCACCGAAAAGGAAGGTCTGAGGTCTGATATCGAGATTCGGATTGTCTTTAAGCTCGCAATAAATGTTTATGATGTTAAGCGCGTTCAGAAGCTGGCGCTTGTACTCATGCAGACGCTTTATCTGAACGTCGAAAACGGAATCCGGGTCGATGCATTTGCCGGTTTTCTTCATCAGAAGATTGGAGAATGCCACCTTGTTCTGGTGCTTGATTTCTCCGAGCTCTGTGAGCACCGTCGTGTCATCCGCAAACTTCTTAAGGTCTGCAAGATTTTCCGGATTATGACGGTAGGAGTCTCCTATGCAGCTTTCGATAAGCGACGCGAGCTGAGGATTTGAATAGCAGAGCCAGCGGCGGTGTGCAATACCGTTTGTGACATTGGTAAAGCGCTCGGGATACATGCGGTAGAAGTCCTTGAAAACGGAATTGACAAGAATGTCCGAGTGGAGCTTCGACACGCCGTTTACACAGTGAGAGCCGATAACGGAAAGGTTTGCCATTCGTATCTGAGAATACGCGATAATCGCCATTTTGGAGATACGGTTCCAGTTGCCGGGGAAGTGTTTCCATGCTTCGGCGCAGAAACGCTCGTTTATTTCCTTGATTATCATGTGGATTCTCGGTAGCTTCAGCTTGAAAAGGTCCTCATTCCAGGTCTCAAGCGCTTCGGGCATTACGGTGTGGTTGGTATATGAAACCGTGCGGGTGACAATATCCCATGCCTTGTCCCAGGAGAAGTAATACTGGTCTATCAGTATTCTCATAAGCTCCGGAATACAAAGCGCCGGGTGCGTGTCGTTTATGTGGATAGCCGCCTTTTCCGGCAGGTTGTCGAGCATGCCGTAGACTGCCATATGGTCACGCACGATGCTCTGGCAGGAAGCGGAAACAAGGAAATACTGCTGAGAAAGTCTCAGCAGCTTGCCCTCGGTATGGTTGTCCGAGGGATAGAGCACCTTTGAAATGATTTCGGCGTTTGTGCTCTCCTCAAGGGCCTTTGTATACTGCCCTTGAGTGAAAAGTCCCATGTTGAAATTGTGAATATCTCTTGCTTTCCACAGGCGCAGAAGGCTGACCGCCTTGCTGTCGGCACCGGAAATCATCATGTCATAGGGAACTGCTTCGATTTCCTCGCAGTCGGAATACTCGATTTCGCATCTTCCGTTTACCCATTGCTCCTTGACATGTCCTCCGAAGCGGACGTTAAAGGTGCGGTCGGTTCTCGGCACGAGCCAGACCTCGCCTCCCGGCAGCCATACGTCGGGCAGTTCGATCTGCATGCCGTCTACAATCATCTGCTTGAAAAGACCGTATTCATAGCAGATAGAAAATCCGGACGCCGGATAGTCGAGGGAAGAGAGGGAGTCCATAAAGCAGGCGGCAAGCCGTCCGAGGCCTCCGTTTCCGAGCCCGGCGTCGGGTTCACATTCATAAAGGTCGTCAAGGTCAAAGCCAAGCTCGCCGAGCGCCTCTTTGTACTTCTCGGTAAGACCGAGATTGCACAGATTTGTGCGCAGAGACCTTCCGAGCAGAAATTCCATGCACATATAATAGACGCGCTTTGCGCCCTTTTCGTTGACTTCGCTCTTGAACAGCTTGCGCTTTTCGGTCAGAATGTCTTTCAGCGTGAGCGCGACGGCTTTATATATCTGTTCTCTTGTCGCGTCAGCGGGGGACGCGCCGAAATAGCGCGAGAGCTTGCCCTCAATGTTTTCTTTTACTTCGTTTGCCTGTGGATTAAGATTCATTTCCGTGGTATCCTTTCGTGGGAATTTAACATTTATGAATCAGATTTCGTTATACATGCGGATATATTTTTCCGCAGATGCTTTCCATGAGAAATCTGTGTTCATGATTTTCTTTATAAGCGCTTCGCGTCTGTCCTTGCGGTGATAGAGCGTCAGCGCGGCGTAGATACGGTCGAGCAGCTCGCCGCTGTTGTAATTTGCAAAGGTGAAACCGTTGCCTTCGACCTTGTCGCCGTTAAGCCAGTAGCCTTTTATCGAATCGTACAGTCCGCCTGTCTCACGCGTTACGGGTATTGCTCCGTAGCGGGAGGCTATCATCTGGGAAAGTCCGCACGGCTCGCTGCGCGAGGGCATGAGGAAAATGTCAGCAGACGCGTAGATGCGTTTTGAAAGGTCTCTGTTGTACATTATCATCGCGCGCACCTTGTCATGAAACGCGGATTCAAGGTCGCGGAAGAATTTCTCATATTTTCCGTCTCCCGTTCCGAGAACAATGAACTGAACGTCGCCTTCGGCAATTACACGGTAAATTATTTCGGTGACAAGATCAATGCCCTTGTGGGCGGCAAGACGGGAAATTATCGCGATAAGGGGTGTGTTTTCATTTTCGGGAAGCGCAAGGTCGCGCTGGAGCGCGAGCTTGTTCTGAGATTTTGCGGCGATGGAACGTGACGAAAACTTCTTTGCAATGCATGGGTCGGTCGCCGGATTATAGTATTCATAGTCAATTCCGTTCAGAATCCCGCGCAACTTGTATGCATTTTGGTTCAGTATCGGGTCAAGCCCCCACGAATACTGGGGCGTGCGTATTTCCTCCGCATAGCGCGGGCTTACGGTTGAAACAAGGTCGGCGCAGACGATAGCGCCCTTCATCAGATTGATGCAGTTTCCGTACTCGACAATGGAACGTTCGGTTGCGCCGAGGGAAAATACGTCGCCTAAAATTGCAAAATCATACTGTCCCTGGTACTCTATGTTGTGAATTGTAAAAATGCTCTTTATCGCGGCGTAGCGCGGGTCGTGTGCAAACAGCGTTTTCAGATATATGACCGAGAGCGCCGCCTGCCAGTCGTGTGCGTGCAGTACATCCGGGAAAAATCCGATGCACGGGAACATGGAGAGCACCGCCATGTTGAAAAACGCGAAGCGCTCGCCGTCGTCATACGAGCCATAGAGTGAATTTCTCTTGTAATAGTACTCATTGTCAATAAAATAGTATGTCACACCCTTGTATACGAGGCTCATTATGCGGCAGTACTGCTCACGCCACGACAGACGGACGGTATAGACGTATTCTTCCTTCATCTGGGAGCGAAATTCGTCTTTTATCTGCCCGTAAAGGGGCATAACTACTCTTACATCGCACTCGTCGCCGGCGCTTGCCTTTATTGCGGCGGGAAGCGAGCCCATAACGTCGCCAAGCCCTCCGGTTGCGGCAAACGGCATTGATTCAGCGCCGACAAACAGTATTTTTTTCATTTTTGTTCTCCTCCTATGCGTCAAACGGCTCTTTTTCGGTGTCAGACGCGCATGCCTTTTCCGATGAAGAAAGGAATAGAGGTATGACCGGACAGCCGACGTTCGTCGCCAATATAAACGTCCTTGTCGGTGATGACACAGCTGAGGTTCGCGTCTCTTCCGACAATGGTATCTTGCATGAGTATGCAGTCCTTTACCACTGTGCCCTTGCCAATTTTTACTCCTCTGAAAATAATTGAGTTTTCGACTGTTCCTTCAATGAGGCAGCCGTCGGCGATAAGCGAATTTACTACCTTGGAATCTCCCATGTAGCGGGTGGGAGCGGAGTTGCGCACCTTTGTGAAAATCGGACGATTCGGAACGGCGAAAAGCGATGAACGCACATCGGGGTCGAGCAACTTCATGTTGCACTTGTAATATCCTGCAAGCGAGCGTATATGCGCGTAAAAGCCGTCATAATGATATACGAAGAAGTTGGCGCGCAGGAGATTGCGGTCAATAATATCGCTGTAAAAGCTCGTGTAGCCGTGCGATACGGCGTCTGCGACCGCGGACTGGAGATATGAGCGGTTGGCAACTATGATGTTCGCCGAGACGTCTCTTATCCCGTGTATACGGTTGTTAAAGTGTACGACGTCGGAAATCCGGCAGTTTTCGTCGGAGGCTATAATCGCGCTTCTGTCTGTTATCTCGGCGCGGTCGACGTCGGTCTGCGTTGTAACGATGGTGATATCGGCACCCTTTTCCTTGTGATGGCGTACAACGTCGGCAAGGTCTATGTTGCTTATCGCGTCGCAGTCGGACATCACAATATAATCCTCGGAGGAGCGCGAAATGAAGTCCATTGCGCTCATCATTGCCTCAAGCCGTGTGGAATACAGCTTGTTTGCCGCCAAGTTGTCAAAGCTGGTAATAAACGGGGGAAGGAGCTTGATTCCTCCTGAGCGCCGCGCAAGATCCCAGTCCTTTCCGGTTCCGAGGTGGTCGAGCAGCGACTGATAATTGTTGTGGGTTATGACTCCGACCTTAGTAATACCGGAGTTTACCATGTTTGAGAGGGTGAAGTCTATAAGACGGTAGCGGCACCCGAAGGGAACCGACGCCATTGTGCGTTTTCTTGTAAGATCGGGAACATTCTGGTCATGAATATTGGAAAATATAAGTCCTACTGCACTCATTTCTGCTGCCTCCTCACTCTTTCGGGATCATTTCGCCGTCGGCAACTGTCTGCCCGGCTTCAATGACGGTATCCTCGCCTATAACGGTGATTCCCTTGGACTTTTTCCTTGACTTGCCGATGCACGCGCCTCTTTTTATCGTAACGCCGCTGTCAATGATGGAATAATCGACTGTCGCTCCGGGCTCAATTACGGTGTTGCCCATAATGACGCTGTCGCGCACAGAAGCTCCCTCCATGACCTTTGCTCCGGTGTAAATGACGCTGTTTTCGACATTTCCGTATATCTCACAGCCCTCGGTGACGATGCTGTTTTTGATTTTGGCATTTTCTCCGATATATTGGGGCGCTGCGGCGAAATGACGCGAGAATATGCGCCAGCTTTCATCGCTAACGGAGAATGCGGGATGCTCGCCGAGCAGATCCATATTGGCTTCCCAAAGGCTCTGTATCGTTCCGACGTCCTTCCAGTAGCCGTCGAATTTATATGCGAACATTTTTTCGCCCGCCGAGAGCATGTTCGGAATTATGTTTTTTCCGAAATCGTTTGCGGAGGCGGGATCGGCGTTGTCCGCTATAAGATATTCCTCGAGTTTTTTCCTGCCGAAGATGTAGATTCCCATGGAAGCAAGCGTGCTGTCCGGATTTTTCGGCTTTTCCGTGAATTTGAAGATTGAGCCGTCCTCGTTTGCACTCATGATTCCGAATCGGCTTGCCTCGGAGAGCGGAACGTCGAGCACTGCGATAGTGCAGTCAGCCCCTTTGCTTATGTGGTACTCAAGCATTGCCGAGTAGTCCATTTTATATATGTGGTCGCCTGAAAGGATAAGAACGTAGTCCGCCTCATACCGATCGATAAATTCGAGGTTCTGATAGATGGCGTTTGCCGTTCCTTTATACCAGTCCGCGGACTTGTTTCCCTGATACGGCGGCAGTATCTTTACGCCTCCGAAAGCGCGGTCGAGATCCCACGGGAGTCCGTTGCCTATATATTCGTTCAGCACAAGCGGCTGATACTGAGTAAGAACTCCTACTGTGTCGATTCCGGAGTTTATGCAGTTTGATAGGGGAAAATCAATGATACGGTATTTGCCTCCAAAAGGAACAGCGGGTTTTGCGGTTTTTTTGGTGAGTGCATAGAGTCTGCTGCCCTGTCCTCCGGCGAGGAGCATGGCAATACATTCTTTTTTCTTGAACATGAGCTTTCCTCCCAATATAACTAAACCGTCTTATTTGTTTTTGGCGGTTTTTCTTTTCGTTTAAGAACATATGCGCTGAGCGGTGCAAGAGAAAATTCCAGCGCAAAGTCAAGTCCATTCTGCTTGTAGCCTTTGCAGGCGAAGGCAGTCATTGCACCCGGCTTTCTTTCTCCGCTTCCGCCGTATTTTGCGTCGTCGGAGCAGAGAAGCACTTCGTATTTTCCGCGCTCCGGCACGCCGAGGTTGAATCTGTCGCGCCTTACCGGAGTGAAATTCAAAACAACGATGATTTCGCTTCCGCTTTTGTCGATGCGCCTAAGCGAAATGATGCTTTCATCGCGGTTGTCGGCGTCTATCCAGCGAAAGCCTTCCCACGACCCGTCACATTCCCAGAACTCCTTGTGAGAAAGGTAAAGGTGGTTAAGGTCTGATACAAAATGCTGGAGCTTTGCGTGCTTCTCATAGTCGAGCAGGAACCACTCGATAGAGCCTTCATAGTCCCATTCGCGGAACTGCCCGATCTCGCACCCCATAAAGGAGAGCTTTTTTCCCGGGTGCGCCATGATGTACGTCATGAACGCTTTTGCGCCTGAGAATTTCATATCGTAGTCTCCGGGCATTTTGTCAAGGAATGACTTCTTTCCGTGTACCACCTCATCATGCGAAACAGGGAGCACGTAATTCTCGCTGAACGCATACATGAGGGAGAAGGTCAGACGATCGTGGTTGTATTTTCTGAAATACGGGTCTGTTGAGATGTAGCTGAGCAGATCGTTCATCCATCCCATGTTCCATTTCATGGTAAATCCGAGACCGTCGCCGTCGTCAAAGCGCGTAACGTTTTTCCACGCCGTTGATTCCTCGGCTATCATCATAACGTCGGGACACTCGTTTTTCATAAATGAGTTCAGCTTTCGGAAGAATGAGATAGCTTCAAGGCATCTGTTGTCTCCCTCGGAGTTCGGAAGCCATTCTCCCGGGCGTTTGTCATAGTCAAGATATATCATTGACGCAACTGCATCCACGCGAAGTCCGTCCGCATGGTATTTCTTTACCCAGAAAAGCGCGTTTGAGACAAGAAAACATTCGACTTCGTTCCGACCGACGTCAAAGCGCCGCGTGCCCCAGCTTTTATGCTCCATTTTGTCCACGCCCTGATATTCGTAAAGCGGCTCGCCGTCAAATTCATAAAGTCCGTGCGCGTCCTTCGGAAAATGTGCGGGAACCCAGTCGAGTATCACGCCGATACCTGCCTGATGCAGCTTGTCGACGAGAACCATGAAGTCCTTCGGCGTGCCGAGGCGCGAGGTCGGCGCGTAGTATCCGCAGACCTGATAGCCCCATGAACCGGCGAAGGGGTGCTCCATGACAGGCATGAGCTCTACATGTGTGTAGCCCATTTGCTTGACATACGGCGGAAGCTCCTTTGCAAGCTCAAGATATGTGAGAGGAGTGCCGTCCTCGTGGGTCTTCCACGAGAGAATGTGAACCTCATATATGTTAAGTGGCTTGTCATAGGGGTTTTTCATTTTCTTTTCCCTCTCGCAAAGCCAGCCTTCGTCGTTCCATTCATAGCCTTCGATATCATAGAACTTTGAAGAGGTCGCGGGCGGTGTTTCAAAATGAAAAGCATAAGGGTCGGATTTATATATTTCGCCGTGCGGCGTTATGAACTTATATTTATAGTTGGAAAACTCGCCGAATTCCGCTTCGCCGCGCCCGAGAACGGCTTCCCAGACGCCGCCGTCCGTGACCTTTTTCATCTCGAGGCTTTCGGACCAGCCGTTGAAGTCGCCTGTGACAAACGCTCTTTCCGCATGAGGCGCCCAGGTGCGGAAAACGAAGCCTTCTTCCGTCAGGTGCGCGCCGAGGTAGTCATATGCGCAAAAATTTGTTCCCTGATGAAAAAGAAATGCGGGAATACTGTCATCTCTTTTGGTAAACATATAAACTCCTGTTTTTTATCCGGACTTTGAAACTTCCGATTACTGTTACTACTATAATTATACACTTACTGTACCGATTTTTCAATAGAATATGAAAAATTTGATTAAAAAATCGTTTTTTTTGTTCAATTTGACGAAAAGAAATTTCTTTAACTGTCGAAAGACGTAAAAAGTGTGATGTTTATAGGCACGAAAAAGAAAAAAAGCTGTCGCTGAGGCTCAAAATGCGCCGCTCTGATGTATAATTTTGACAAATGCATACATATACGTTTGTTGAATATGCATAATAACGTCAAATACAAAGAAAAAGTTGAAAATGAGGAAAAATTATGTTATAATTACATAGTTCGTTTTTCTTCGGATTGCGGCGGGACAGCATCGGCAAAGTACATAACAAACGAATGTATGCGGAGGAACTGAAAAAATGATTTACAGAGGCTTTATGGCGACCGGACTTTTTGAAACTCTTGTTGCCGGGCACGCATTGGACGGGACGCCCTTTTGGCTTTTGCTTATAGGGCTTATGCTTTTTTGCATAGCGTTTTCCTACCTTCTCGGCTCGCTTAATTTTGCCATTATCATCTCAAAAGCAAAGTACGGCGATGATATACGAAAGCACGGGAGCGGAAACGGAGGAATGACCAACATGCTCCGTACCTACGGAAAGGGAACGGCGGGACTTACCCTTCTCGGAGACGCGCTGAAGGCTGCGGTTTCGGTTACGGTCGGTTGCGCTCTGCTCGGAGTTTTTTTCGGCGGTTACCTCTGTGGCTTTTTCTGCATGCTCGGTCACATGTTTCCGATTTACTACCGCTTCAAGGGCGGAAAAGGCGTGGTTACCGTTGCGACAACGGTTCTGCTTCTGAATCCGCTTGTTTTTGCGATTTTGTTTCTTGTCTTTGTTATCGTTGTCGCATCGACGAAATATGTTTCCCTCGGCTCCGTGATGAGCGTCGTACTGTATCCTGTTATACTTAACCGTTTCGACGATATAATGCTTGAATACTATATTTCTCTCGGAATTGTTCCGGGCACGGACACGCTTTTTGCGGTGCTTACCGCGGTCTTGGTGGTGTTTATGCACCGCGAGAA
This sequence comes from Eubacteriales bacterium, assembly GCA_051887995.1. Taxonomy (GTDB): domain Bacteria; phylum Bacillota; class Clostridia; order Oscillospirales; family CAG-272; genus SIG710. The sequence goes on along the minus strand of JBJFAQ010000117.1, from coordinate 1,634 downwards.
CATAAAGCGGCTTTTTGCCGGGAAGGAATCAAAGATATCCTTCGGGAAAAAGACCGACAAGTCTCAGGGCGGAGACGAAAAGAAATAATGACGGGGATGCCGAGGAAAGGAAGTTGAGTTTGTGAACGCAAACAGTTGTTTTTCCCGGGAGCTGACTATAATATGTGCGTTAATTGTCGACGCGGCGGAAAAAGGAGTGCTCAAAAAGGCAGTGCTCTCAAAGCCTGATGATACGTCGGAAAAGCGCTCCGTCATAACTCCAAGGCGCATTTCGGAAAAGATAATGCTTCAGACCGAAATATTTAAGACCGACAATAAGGCTTTCCATGTCAATATCGCGCTTTCGGACAGAGAAAAGCTCGGGCAGATATGCTCCGGACATAAGCAGATAAACGTTATGACAACGGCGGGCGACTGCGAATACCGAATATCAAAATCCGGAAAGGAAACGGTCTTGGGAGAGAGCAGGGTGAGAGCGAAAATGGCTGCGCCCGGCGTCTCGGAGCTAACTCCTGAAGGCAACGACAAGGAAAAGAATTATATTCTTAAAGGAGACGAGCCTTTTCTTGTTCTTCTCGGCGTCAGCGACGCGAGTGGTAGAATACATGACAAGAAACGCTCGAAATTCCGCCAGATAAACAGATTTCTTGAACAGATACGGGATATACTTCCCGCTCTTCCGGAAAGCGGAACGCTTCATATATGCGACCTGTGCTGCGGAAAGAGCTATCTTTCCTTTGCCGTGTATCACTATTTTGCAAATATTCTCGGAAGAGATGTCGTAATGACGGGCGTAGACCTTAAAAGCGACGTTATCGAATACTGCGAATCTGTTGCGAGAAGGCTTGGCTTTGACGGGCTTTCATTTATTTGCGGCGATATAATGCAGTATAACACCGAAAAACCCCCGGAGCTTGTCATATCGCTCCACGCGTGCGATACGGCGACGGATACTGTGCTTGAAAAAGCGTCGGCATGGCGCGCAAAGGTTATCCTTTCAACTCCCTGCTGTCATCACGAGCTGAATCACACGCTGAACTGCGCACAGCTCGGCTTTATATCGGAGCATTCAATGCTGCGCCAGAAATTCTGCGATGCGGCGACGGACGCACTGCGCCTCAAGCTGCTTGAAGCAAAGGGGTATAAGTGCGAGGCACTCGAGCTTATCGACCCCGATGAGACGCCGAAGAACATTTTGCTTCGCGCAGTGCTTTCGGAAAGACAAAATCCGGGCGCTAAAGAACGCGCCATGGCGGAATATCGCGCGGCAAGACAATTTTTGTTAGGAAGATGAGAAAAATTGACATATATTAACGCACTGAAAAAAATATTGCAGCTTCCCAGAAGCTCGGGCGCGCCGACGCTTGAGAGAATGAGGCTTCTTTGCAGATATCTCGGCGACCCGCAGAAAAAGCTGAAGTTCGTGCATATAGCAGGAACGAACGGCAAAGGCTCATGCGCCGCGATGCTCGACACAGTGTTAAGAGAAGCCGGTTACCGCACGGGAAGGTTTATTTCTCCTTATGTTCTCGATTTCAGAGAGAGAATGACCGTCGACGGCGAGATGATAACGCATGATGAGCTGTGCATACACGCCTCCGCCGTGTTTCGCGCCATTGGCGAGATGGAAAAGG
>JBJFAQ010000116.1:0-4695 GCA_051887995.1 Eubacteriales bacterium | reverse complement strand
GATGCGGGAAGTGTCGCTCATTACTCTTGAATGAATATATCCGACGCTGTTTTGATTATAGTATGAAAAAGAGAGAGTCTGAAGATGAGTAAACGCCGCGTTGCGAAGGTCGCGGTTTACTCCTACCTCTATGCGCATGGCGTACGAACAGGAAATATAGTTCACGACGCCGGTCAGAAGCACGGTTATAACGCAAACCGTTATAAACACAGGGAGAGTATCAAGCGTATTTTCACCTATGAAATGATTAAGCGCATATCTGCGGTATAGTGGGATAATGGTGTCGGAAATACTCCCGGCAAGACCGCAGAGTATCATTAAGAATATCATTTTCCTGTACTTCCGCATATACGGCAGTATTTTTCCGACGCCGAAAAAACGTAGTTTCTTTGACGGTTGTTCCTGATTTGAAGTCATATTTTTCCTTTCGGATATGTCAGTCTGAAGCTGTTTGAATTTCGTATATATGCTGATAAATTCCGCCGCCCTTTTTCAGCTCGTCGTGCGTTCCGCTCTCGGCAATTCTGCCGTGGTCGAGAACAAGTATGAGGTCCGCTTTGCTGAGAGTGCTTATACGGTGGGAAATCAGAATTATGCTCGCTTTTCCGAAGCGCTTTTCAAGCGAAGCACGGATTTTCTCATCTGTTTCGGTGTCAACCGCCGAAAGAGAATCGTCAAAAATCATTATGGGGGTGTTCTGAGTAAGTATTCGCGCAATTGCCGCGCGCTGTTTCTGCCCTCCGGAAAGGGTAACACCGCGTTCGCCGACAAAAGTATCATAGCCTTTGGAAAATCCTGTTATGGTGTCGTCAAGGCAAGCGGCCTTAGCCGCCTCGCGTATCTCACTCAGGGTAATATCGGGATTTGTTATTCCTATGTTTTCCGATATCGTGCGGGAAAACAGGTATGGCTCCTGAAGAACGATTCCTATGTTGCGGCGCAGATACTCCGCTTGCATATCCGCAATATCAACTCCGCCGATTGTAATGCGCCCCGAATCCGGCGGCAGGTCATAAAGACGGTCGAGCAGATACATCATGGTGGACTTGCCGCTTCCGGTTCCTCCGAGAATGCCGAGCGTCGTTCCGCCTTTCATTGTAAAGCATATGTCCGAAAGCATCTGCGGACATCCCTCGTATGCGAAATTTACGTGCTCAAAGCAAATATCGCCGTCAAGGGGAGGAGTGCAGGCATCTGGCTTGTCATGTTCAACATCGGACTCCATTATGTAGCGTATACGGTCGATTGAAACGCCCGCCTTGCTCATTTCCGAGATCATGCGCCCGAGCTGGCGTATCGGCCAGATAAGCAGGGAATTGTAGGAAATAAAAGCAATGTATTTTCCGGCTGTCATTGAACCGTTTACGCAAAAAACAGCTCCGAAAACTATAACAAGGACGAGCTGTATTCCGGATAATACGTCAGAAGTGCTCCAGAAACGGCTCATCACGCCTGCAAGCTTTTCCCAAAGCCCCGTATAATATTCGTTTTGCTTTTCAAAACGGTCTTTTTCATACCGCTCGCGCCCGAACGCACGCACAACTCTTACGCCCGTAAGATTTTCCTGCGCCATTGCAGAGAGCTTGCCTTCGTTTTCGTCGCATTTTTCAAATCCTTTTCTGATTTTGCTTTGGAACAAAAATGAATACGCAATTATGACCGGCATAGGCGCCAGCGCAATGAGAGTGAGGGGAACGTTCATCGAAAGCATGAATATAACGGACAGTACAAGCAGGATAACTATTCTCAGTATAGATGTAAGCTGTTCGGAGACAAAATTTTTCATTGTGTCAATGTCCGAGGTGCATCTCTGAATAATGTCTCCCGTGCGGTTTTTCATATGCCAGGAAAATGGAAGATGCTCAATATGGGAAAACAGCGAATCGCGCATGTTTTTAACAAGCGTTTCGGACGCCTTTGTGTTGTACACGCGGAAAAGATACTGAAATGTGACCTTTATCGCAGCCACAATAATTATGGCGACCGCCATTATCCAAAGATGCTCCCCGAGATACTCAAATCCGCCGAAGAAGTTTACTATTTTCATAACCGAAGCCGGAAATTCCGAAGGACTTCCTCCGATTGCATTATCGACAGCGGCGCGGACTATCTGCGGATTTATCATATCAGCGAGCGCCGAAACTGCGGCGGAGAAAATGCTGAGAGCAAACATTCCGCGGCATCCGTGAAGAAAATGCCATATCAGAGCCGATTTTCCGCGGCGTTTGTTTTTATTTTTCATATTCTGACTAACCTCTTTAAAGTATTGCATATGGATTATACATCATATGTATTTTTTTGTCAACATAAATGGTTTTATATTAAAATAATCATAATATTAAGCGGCTTGCATAAAAAATTGGTTATAAAATTTTCACCAAAAGAATTGACAAATAAAAAAAATATGTTATAATATAAACGATAATGATTATCAATTAGATTTAAGGAGAGCGGTAATGAAGCGATACAGCAGAAAAAGGGAGGCAATTCTTGACTGCCTTCGCAGCACGACCACTCATCCGACGGCAGACTGGGTTTACAATAAACTGAAACCCGTATGCACCGATCTCAGCCTTGCAACAGTATACCGCAATCTGAATGACCTTCAAAAAAACGGTGTTATCACCTCTGTGGGCACGGTCGCAGGTCAGGAGCATTTCGACGCAAACATGACACCGCATTTTCACGCGGTATGTACGGTTTGCGGGGAAATCGTCGATATAATGGATCTTCATGTGCCTCATGAGTTTATTGAAGATATCAAACGACTGACGGGTTATACGGTTTCAGAGGAATCGCTCAGATTTTCCGGTGTGTGCCGTGAATGTCTTATGAAAAACCAAAATTATAATATAAAAAAGGAGAAAACGACATGAAAACTTACAAATGCAAAGTATGCGGAGAAGTATTTACAGTAAAGGACGGCGAGGAGGCAGTATGCCCCAAGTGCCATCAGAAAGGGGACAAGCTTGAGCTTCTTGCGAACAAGTATGCCGGAACTCAGACCGAGAAGAACCTTGCAACTGCATTCGCAGGTGAATCTCAGGCAAGAAATAAGTATACTTATTTTGCTTCCTCGGCAAAGAAGGAAGGCTACGAGCAGATAGCTGCACTTTTCCTCCAGACCGCTGAGAACGAAAAAGAGCATGCAAAGCTCTGGTTCAAGGAACTCGGTGGACTCGGCGATACAGCAGAGAACCTTGCCGCAGCAGCTGAGGGCGAAAACTATGAGTGGACTGACATGTATGACGGCTTTGCAAAGACCGCCGAAGAGGAAGGCTTTACAGAGCTTGCCGCAAAGTTCCGCATGGTCGCTGCCATCGAGAAGCATCACGAGGAGCGTTACCGCGCACTTCTTCACAATGTTGAGACTGCAACCGTCTTTGAAAAGAGCGAAGTCAAGGTATGGGAATGCCGCAACTGCGGACATATCGTAGTTGGCACAAAGGCTCCCGAAATCTGCCCCGTATGCGCTCATCCGAAAGCATTTTTCGAAGTAAACGCAAGCAACTATTGATTCTTTAAAATCAGCCCCGCCTATGTAAATCATAGGCGGGGCTTTAATATTAGCTTTGGTTTTATATGTTTTTAAAATTTATGTATTCCGCACGGTAAAGAATCTCATAAGCCGCTTGATTTCCTCGCCCGGTCATGAAATTTATGCCGAAAAAAGAGAAGCACTGCAGTCCGCCAATGCTAAAAGCTCTGGCGCAACGTCCGAAATCGCAACTGTAAATGCTTCCACTAACAGTATATCACAAAATTCAGATTTGTCAACAGAAAAAATGTTTCGACAAAAAATGAATTTTTCATTGTAAACACAGATGAAGCCGTCGAATAACAGCACCAGAAAGTATGAAGATAATGCGCGAGGACGGGCTGACTTTCGAAGAATTCAAGAAGAAGCTCGAGCAGAAATTGCTAGACGTGACAAAGAACAAAGAGTCTACGCAAAAGACGATAAAGGTCTACAAAGACGACTTACAAGAATTCTATTAAGAAGGCTGGTCGATACCGGCTTTAACTCCGGCTATGATTTTAAGTTTCATTTAAGAAGCGAAAAACACAATACCGAATCCACTTTGTTCGGTAATGTCGATACTCCAAACGGAAAATCGGATAAAACGGGGAATATTGTAAAGGTATAGTAAAATAATCAATGAAAACATTGACTTTTTATGTCTTTTTATGTTATAATATGTCGTATTGTATATATATTACAATAGATTATAGATATATGCGCCGTACAGCTTTCCGATGCAATTCAAAAGCTGGTGCTCTTTTTGCATATTTTTTGAATTATCATTAAATGACGCTCTGACCTTGTGCCCCGGAAAATGGAACAACTATGATTCCGAGGAGGATATTACCCTAAAGGGCCGGATACATATTCCGGTATAGATGCGCCTTTTTATCCGTTGCAAACACAGCAATAGTTTATAAGGAGACAGATATAATGGGTTACAGAGAGATTTATGAGCAATGGCTTAGCGATGACTATTTTGACGCAGAAACTCATAATGAACTCAGAGCTTTGAATGATGAAAAAGAAATAGAGGACAGATTTTACCGCGACCTGAGTTTCGGCACGGGAGGAATGCGCGGAATAATGGGCGCGGGCACAAATCGTTTGAACAAATATCCCGTCGGCCGTGCAACAAAAGGTCTCGGCAGATTTCTGCATGACAAATTCGG
>JBJFAQ010000115.1:0-4810 GCA_051887995.1 Eubacteriales bacterium | reverse complement strand
TTATGCTCGACGCACGCTGTTTCAACCTCCTTGTCGACGGAAAAAACAATATTGCGCGCAATATCAAGGTATTTTCGTCAATGATGACGACCGACGGCATAACCGCCACGGGAGAAAATGTTCTTAACGAGCGTTCGTGGTATTACTGCGGCGACAACGGCATTGTTTTCTCCGCAAGAAAATCCACGTTCAGGGATATAGCAATCGGAACGACCTGTGCGGCGCTGTTCCCGCAGGGCTCTCCGACAGACGATTTGTTTGAAGACATTTATGTGTTCCGCGCCGACGACGGCATTCTCACCAACGCCTATAATGGCTCAAACCCGGGTAAGACTCACCGCACGGAAAGCGTCACCATAAGGCGCCTTAGTGCCATGGAGATTCCGAACTCGTCCGTTCACTTTTTCCTCGGCGCAAACATGGGTAATCTCTCAAAGCTCTTTAATTTTGAGCAGATATCCATGCCGGAGATGACAAAAACGGCATATTACCGCAACGGCACCAGATATCTTTATACCGAAAATTATTATTTGAACTTCCTTGATTATGCGGAAAACGGAGAGATAATCACGGACATCTCGCAGGCTATTGTTAAATATGAGGAGGACGCGGAAAACTACGAGACTTTTGCTGCAACCGGCACTTTCAAGCCGGTAAAGCGTAACGTCGAAATAGTCGATTATACAGCTCCGGGCAAGGTCTTTATCGGAGTGCGGCAGGTATTCTTTGAAACTGCGCCTGTATATGAAAACGATACCTTAATGCTGCCGAAAACGGAAATTTGCTCGCTCCTTCGCATGAAAGAAATAGGTGATAAGGACTTTGTTTCGGCTGATGAGCTTATAGAGGCAGGTTTGGTTGAATCCGCGAGCGTAACGCACGGAGACCTTTACCTTGTCCCTGCTTACAACGGCAGAAATCTGTTCCTTGAGGATGAGGGCGAAATAAGCTATTTCTCCGAGCAGAGCTGTTATCAGCTTGAGCTTGTAACAAGCGAGGACCGCGACGGCATAATATATACGGTTTATTCCAACCCCAAATCACCGTCCACCTCTGCGGGAATCGCAAGACAGATTACAAACGAGGTTCGCATGTACGGAACGGGCGCATATCAGATTTCCTTCAGCGCAAGAGCGTGCGAAAACGGATCTCTCAAGATACATCTGCAAAAAGGCGGCACGAATGATTATATTGTATTCGGTGTCGGAGAAGAATGGAAAAATTATTCATTTACGATTTACATTGACGACAACGCCGTCTCTGCGGCAAAATGCATGCTGTGCTTTACGGGCGAGGGAACGGTCATAAATGAATTTTCCTTCCGCGATTTTTCACTTACAAAGGTTAAATAATAAGCGCCGTCCGCCAAGAGGTCTCACCGTTTGGCGGACGGCACGTTTTTTTGACCGATGCAGAAATATATGGTAAAGTTTCTTTAAATCGGTTGACAATGGCAAAAAAACAGGTATAATAGAGAAAGCCAAAACGGAAAAGAATTTTTTGGCTAAATTCTGCCTCAGAACGGAGCAAAAGGCGTCCGACAGCAGGCGAAAGACGCAAAGGGGAGGAAAATCCTATGAAAAAACTGGTCATTTACCCGGAATTTCCAAGCAAAATACGCAGAAATTATGACTATGACGTGAGCGTGACTATGGACGGACATACCGAGAAGATCCCGGTATACAACCATACCGTAGAGAGCAATGTTTCACGCCGTCCGGGCGCCGATATGTACCGCCGCTTCAGTATGTTCGCTTTTGACGGTGGCGAGGTGCGCGTGGATATTCTAGTAAAGAGTGATTTTAAGCGCTATACCGTTTTTCCGTCGGCAAAATGCTTCAGACATGAATTTAAGGACGGAGTAATTTCCGTTTATCTTGAAAAACCCGACTATTTCGGAATCCAGCTCGACGACGACCAGAATTCGATTCTGTCCGTTTTTGCGGATCTTCCGGAGCGCGAGGAGGATATTCCGGACAAAAACGACCCGAACGTCATATACATTGACGATTGGTATGAAACCGAAAACGGTCTTTTTGACGTCGACAAGCCGAATACGACCGTGTACATCGCTCCCGGTGCGGTGCTTAATGCCAGAGTTACCGTGTTTGCCGATAACTGCCGCGTTTTCGGACGGGGCGCTATCGTTGACCCCTTTGAAAACCTCTATGAATATGATATTCAGCTCGGAGGCACAGAGGGCAGAGGACGCAAAATGCTCATAATCAACGGCAAAAACAACCATGCCGACGGTCTTGTGCTTATGGACGCGCGCTGCTTTAACATGATGCTGAACGGCTCCGGAAACTCCTTCCGCAACATGAAAGCAATGTCCTCGATGATGACGACCGACGGCATTACCTCGACCGGAACGGGCAACGAGGCAGAGCATTGCTGGCTTTATGTCGGAGACAACGGCATTGTTTTCTCGGCTAAGGATACTACATATAGGGACATCACTATCGGCACGACCTGCGCGGCGCTTTTCCCGCAGTGCGGACCGACCGACAACAACGTGCTTGAAGACATTTATGTGTTCCGTGCCGATGACGGCATTGTGACAAACCGATATAACGGAAAGCAGCCCGCGGAGATAGAACGCTCAGAAAATGTTACGATAAAACGTCTCTCCGCCGTTGAACTCCCCGATTTTTCGACACATTTCTTCCAGTGCGCGAATATGGGCAGACTGAAGAAAGTGTATAATTTTGAAGATATTTCAATGGTAAAGACAGCTAGAGCCATTGAATTCAGAAACGAGAAAAACGACCTTTATTCGGACAATTTTGATATCAGCTTCAAAAATATGAACATCGGCGGCAAAACGATAAAGAAAACTACCGACATGTCGATACTTAACAACCACAATGCAGACAATGAGGTCAGATGCACGGCAGACGATAATTTCACAGCGGTTGTGCGCAACGAAACCGAAGTCGGTTATACAGCGCCCTGCAAGATATTCGTCGGTGCAAGACAGTTGTTCTTTAAAGGTATTCCGACGGCGGACAGATTGCCGGCAGGGGAGATTTGCGCCCTTCTCGGAAAGGAAAATCCGTTTAAAGAGGAGTTTGTCCGCGCAGATGAGCTTGTCGGAGCAGGCGTTGTAAAGAGAGTCGGATTTGAGAACGGCGTGCTTCGCTTTACACCTGTTTACGGCGGTGAAAACCTGCTCCTTGCGGACGAGGGAGAGATAAGCCACTATGCCGAGGCGGCGTGCTGGACGCTCGACCTTGTTGTATCCGAGGACGATGAGGGATATATTTACAACATTCTCAACATCAAATCACGCTGGGCGGGAATGACGCGCCGCATAACGGACGAAATACGTTCGCACGGTGTCGGAACGTACCGTATATCCCTGCGTGCAAAAGGAACGCCGAGCGGAACAGTCAAGCTTTGCGTGCAGGAAGACAAGCGGGCGACCGATTTCCGATTTGACGTAGGCGAGCAGTGGTCGGAGCAGACATTTGAATTTAACGCAGACGAGAATACGCTCTGTGCCGTAAAATGCATGATAAACATTTCCGGAGACAGTAACGGAAACATGTTGTCCTCCTTTGCCGTGCGCGACCTTACGCTTACAAAAGTTAAATAATTATTTTTCATATCCCGCGGCAGAGCGCCGCGGGATAACTTTTCTTCTTTTGAAAAAGGCAAAATCGGTTGACATAATGAGGAAAGAAAGGTATAATATATCAAATGAAAAGCGCTTGCTTTTCGTATACCAAGCAAAAAAACGAGTCTGCATGGCAGACATCTGTATCAGGAGGCTCAGCAAATGAAACAGCTTGTGATTTATCCCGAATTTCCCGAACGCATACGCAGAAACTGCGATTATGACGTTTCCGTGACAATGGACGGAAGAACAGAAGCCATTCCGGTCTATAACCATACCGTTGAGAGTAATGTTTCCCGCCGTCCGGGTGTTGATATGTATCGCCGCTTCTGCATGTTCGCCTTTGAGGACGGACAGGTGCGCGTCGATATCCGCGTAAAGCAGGATTTCGGAAGCTACACCGTGTTCCCGTCGGCAAAAAACTTCAGACATGAATTCAGAGACGGCGTTATCTCGGTCTATCTTGACAAACCGGACTATTTCGGAATCCAGCTTGACGATGATCAGAACACAATACTTTCCGTTTTTGCCGATCTGCCGGAAAGCGCGGAGCAGATCCCGTCAAAGGACGATGAAAACGTTGTCTATGTTGAGGGGTGGTATGAGCCCGAGGGCGGAACAATTATATTTGACAAGCCCGGTACGGTTGTTTACATAGCTCCGGGAGCGGTATTTAACGCGCGTATCAGATTTACAGGCGACGGTTGTCGGCTTTACGGGCGCGGAGCAATCGTTGACCCCTTTGAGAATATTTATGAGTACGATATTCAATGCGGCGGCACCGAAAGCCACGGCTTTAACCTTCTTACTTTCTCATGTAGCGATTTTATAAGCGACGGACCGGTGCTTCTTGATGCGAGATGCTTCAACATCGTGTTCGGCGGTTCGAGAAATATCGTGCGCAATATGAAAGCGCTTTCTTCCATGATGACGACAGACGGTGTGACGACGGGTTCAAGCGACTCCCTTGTCGAGCACTGCTGGCTCTATGTTGGGGATAACGGAGTTGTCCCGTCAAACGCCGTAAATCTGACGGTGAGAGATGTTGCCATAGGTACTACCTGCGCCGCCATGTTCCCGCAACTTTCCGTGACGAACGTGCTTTTTGAGGATATAAACGTTTTCCGAGCCGACGACGGGGTTATCAATAACAGGTACAACGGAAAAACTCCCATTGACCGCGAGGAAACT
>JBJFAQ010000114.1:0-4850 GCA_051887995.1 Eubacteriales bacterium | reverse complement strand
ATTGCGGCGCTCAATGCTCATGGTTTCGGGCATGGTGAGAATAATTTTATATCCGCGCGACGCCGCTACCGCCGCAAGTCCGATACCTGTGTTGCCGCTGGTCGGCTCAATAATCACGGAATCCGGTTTAAGCACGCCCTTTGCCTCCGCGTCATCAATCATTGCCTTTGCAATTCTGTCTTTTACACTTCCTGCGGGGTTGAAATACTCAAGTTTGCCGTACACGGTTGCGCCGAGGTCCTTCAGCTTGCTGTAATTTGCCAGCTTCAAAAGTGGGGTTTTTCCGATAAGATCTGTAATTCTGTCATAAGTTTTCATAAGTTTTTCTCCTTAATTTAATTATTTTTAAAATTATTTTGCGTTTCGGGTTATTCAAAAGACAAAAATGAATCAACATCGAAAGCGTACATTTATTTTTTCCATAAACGCTCCTTGATCATTCCCTGATTAAACCTATCAGTTTTATAGGCATTATTATAGCACCATTATTTTGCTTTGTCAAGCCCTTTATAAAAAATTTTTCCAAATCTCATAATGTTTCTCTTGACAACACGACCGAAATGCCATATAATATAACTCATTAAACACATAGGTTTTATGTGATTATGCTTTCCGAAACAAATAAGAGCAAAGGAGTTATTAAAAAATGGAAAACAACAGATTTGAACTTAACAAAAACCTGGCACAAATGCTAAAAGGCGGTGTAATTATGGATGTCACCACGCCTGAGCAGGCAAAAATTGCAGAAGCCGCAGGTGCATGCGCCGTTATGGCGCTGGAGCGCATTCCGGCTGATATCCGCGCCGCGGGCGGCGTTTCACGCATGAGCGACCCGAAAATGATAAAGGGTATTCAGAACGCCGTTTCCATTCCCGTCATGGCAAAATGCCGTATCGGTCATTTTGCGGAGGCGCAGATTCTTCAGGCTATCGAAATAGATTATATTGACGAGAGCGAGGTATTGTCCCCTGCGGATGACAAGTACCATATTGACAAAACTAAATTTGACGTGCCGTTTGTCTGCGGCGCAAAGGACCTCGGCGAGGCTCTGCGCCGTATAAATGAGGGGGCTTCCATGATTCGCACAAAGGGCGAGCCGGGCACGGGCGACGTCGTGCAGGCAGTACGCCATATGCGCATGATGCAGGCAGAAATTCGCAGAATAGGCTCGATGGCAGAGGACGAGCTGTTTGACACGGCAAAGCAGCTTCAAGTTCCATACGAGCTTGTACAGTATGTTCACGAGCATAAGAAGCTGCCTGTTGTCAATTTTGCCGCAGGCGGTGTTGCCACACCTGCCGATGCGGCACTCATGATGCAGCTCGGTGCAGAAGGCGTGTTTGTCGGCTCGGGAATCTTCAAATCGGGAAATCCCGAAAAGAGAGCTGCCGCGATTGTAAAGGCGGTAACCAATTTTAATGACGCAAAGCTTCTTGCGGAGCTTTCCGAAGATTTGGGCGAGGCTATGGTAGGAATCAACGAACAGGAAATCGAGCTTTTGATGGCAGAGAGAGGTAAATAAATTATGCAGATTGCTGTGCTTGCTCTGCAAGGAGCATTTATTGAGCATGAGCAGATGCTTGAACGGCTTGGCATTTCTTCTTTTGAGATTCGTCAGAAGCGTGATTCGGAACGTCCGTATGACGGTCTTATTATACCGGGAGGCGAGAGCACCGTACAGGGCAAGCTCATGCGTGAACTTGGGCTGTTTGAGCCTGTTAAAGAACAGATTGAGCAGGGACTGCCTGTATTCGGCACATGCGCAGGACTTCTTTTGCTTGCAAAGAAGATTGAAAACGATGATCGACGGCATTTTGCCGTCATGGATATTACCGCGGTTCGCAACGCCTACGGCAGACAGCTCGGGAGCTTTTATACAGAGGCGGAATTTAAAGGAATCGGGAAAATTCCGATGACGTTTATCCGCGCCCCGTATATTTCAGAGGTGTCAGGCAAAGCAGAAGTGCTTGCGGAAGCAGACGGACACATTGTTGCGGCGCGTGAAGGAAACATGCTTGTAACAGCCTTTCATCCGGAGTTAAATGACGATCTTTCCGTACATAAATATTTTATAGATATGGTATCAAAAAAGCGCTGAGGCGCAAATTTGTCGAAGATTTAAGGAAGCAAACATGTCTTTAGGGCAAGAATTATATATATGAAAGCAGAAAAAAGGAGGACAAGTACCTTGATATTGGCTTTATCCGACGTCACTAAGCTAAAAAAGGAAATAAACGACCGTTTCGCGGCTCAGATTCACTTTCATGACGGCTGCGGGGGGCAATATTTCTCCCTTGACGAGCGAAACGATGAGATACAAAAATATATTACTGCGTATTTTGCCGATTTGAATATGGAGGCGGTCTTTTCAGAGGACGGACTGCATTTCACCGTCCGGAGCAAAGCATAAATGGACAGAGCGTCTAAATCCGGGGAATAAGCATCAAAACCGTGTAATCGGAACACACATTTTTGCAGTTTAGAAGGCAGTTTAGCTCAACGATTAAATGATTTTACCTTAATTTTACCATATGCTGATTTTAGATTTTACAAAGAGGTGATATTGTTATCTCAGATAAAAAAGGGGAACAGCATGGAAATAAGGATTCAACAGATTACAAAGAGCTTTGACGGCAAGCAAGTTATTCAACCAACGGATTTGACCATTGAAAGCGGAAGCTTCACTACGCTTTTAGGTCCCTCCGGCTGTGGCAAGACCACGCTGCTTCGTATGATTGCCGGACTTGAAACGCCGGACAGCGGTGAAATTTGGTTTGGCAGTCAATGCGTTTTTTCTAAATTGAAGAAAATCAACCTGCTGCCGGAAAAGCGAAATTTGGGCTTTGTCTTTCAGGATTTTGCATTGTGGCCTCATATGACGGTTTTTGAAAATGTTGCTTTTGGTCTGCGGGCAAAAAAGGACACGGCAGACCTGCAAAACCGTGTGGAGCAGGCCTTGCGTACTGTTCGGCTCGGGGGTTTTGAAAAACGATATCCTCATCAGCTTTCCGGCGGTCAACAGCAGCGGGTGGCTTTTGCGCGGGCTATTGCCGTGTGTCCGGACTGTATTTTGTTCGATGAACCTCTCTCGGCACTTGACGCTCTGCTTCGTGAAGAAATGCGCCACGAACTGAAAGAATTGACATCTAAGCTCGGAATCACCTCGGTGTTTGTCACTCACGACCAGACAGAGGCTATGAGCATGAGCGACCGAATTGCGGTGCTTAACGTCGGTGCGGTGGAACAGTACGACACACCGGAGAACATTTACCATCACCCGGCTACCTCTTTCGTTGCCCGTTTTGTGGGCAAATCAAATTGGCTAAACGATACTCAGCTGTTTCGTCCGGAGTCTGCCGGAACCGTCGTAACAGACGGGTTCGCACGCTATGACTTGCCGGTGGAGAGCGTGCAGTATCTTGGCGATGCCTATGAGATTACGGTTAAATACCATGATGTAACATGGACGCTTCACAGCGGGTGCAGAGTTTTGCCCGGAGAAGTGATTTCCGTTTACATAGATCCAAAAGATATCATTACCTGTATGAAAGAGGAGAAAAGAACAGCATGAAAAAGCGTACATTGTGTCTGATTATGGCTCTGCTTCTGAGCCTTGGTATGACTGCCTGCGGACAGAAGAATGAACCTGTTTCCGACAAAACCGACGACACGAAGCAAAGCGAAACAAATTCCGCTGAAACAGAAAAACAGCTCTCGGGCAAGGTGACAGTTTATATGCCAAGTCCTGCGGGGCTTGCTGACAAGCTGGCTGCCGCTTTCACCGAAAAGACCGGTGTGGAGGTAGAGCAGTTTCAGGGAACTACGGGAGAGATTCTTGCCCGTCTTGAAGCCGAGCAAGCAAACCCTGTGGCGGATGTAGTGATTTTGGCATCCTGGTCCGACGGTCTGAGCATGAAGGAGGGTGGAAAGCTTGAGAGCTACACTCCCGCTAACGCCGATAAGATAAACGAGGGTTGGCTTGACAGCGACAATACTCTGTTTGGTTACAGTGCTTCCGCGGTGGGCGTTATCTACAACACCACTGTTTTCTCGGAGCTAAACGCCGACTGGGCAGATTTAGCTGCCGCTCAGTACAAGGACAACATTGCCATTCCCGACCCTGAGAAGTCCGGTTCCTGCAAGGATTTTCTGGCAGGTCTTGTCACAGGCGCTGATAACGGCGAGACAATTATGCAGGCTTGGGCTGACAACGGACTTACCGTTCCCGGCGCTAACAAGGCTGCCTTGGAAGCGGTTACCACCGGTGAAAAGGGCATTTTGATTGCCGGCGTGGATTACAACGCATATTCCTCCATAAGCAAGGGAGAACCTTTGAGCATCTACTATCCTGCTTCCGGCACCGTGGTAAATCCCCGTCCTGCTATGATTCTCAAGACCGCTCCCAACATGGATAACGCTAAGGCATTTGTGGACTTTTTGTTCAGTGACGAAGCCCAGAAGCTTGTCGCCGATGCCTATCTGCTTCCCGGCCGCAGCGATATCAAGTGCGAAAATCGCACAAATCTGGAGGATATCCCCCAGCTGCCCACCGACTGGAACGAGATGATAAGCGTTGCTTCCGACACGGCGGCAAAGCTCAACGAGATGTGCAAGTAATGCGTCGGGAGGAGCTATGAAACAAACCGGCTGGAAAAAGAATATTTCGTTTGCGCTTCTTATGGCGCTTCTGGTAGGTCTGATTCTCTGCCCCCTGATTACGGTATTTGCCAAGGCGGTCATCATTGATGGCCGCCTTGACCTGTATCAGGCGTGGAGAACCATTGCCGATGCCGACAATGTAAAGACCGTCTGCAATTCCCTGCTGCTGGGCATTTGCGTGGTGCTATGCT
>JBJFAQ010000113.1:0-21958 GCA_051887995.1 Eubacteriales bacterium | reverse complement strand
CGTTAATGGAAAAAGATGGCATAAATCCTATCGTTGTAAATTCAAGTTACAATAATGGAATTGGTGGATATACAAATCGAGATAACACAGAAAAAGGTGGTATAATCACATTTAGTGATACGACATCGGCAGATGCAATTTTCTTTCAAGAAGAAGATTTCGTGGGATATCCGCACGTACAAGGAATGTATCCTATTGGAGAATATAAAGATAGATGGACTAAATATTCTTTACTTTTTTTGTTTCTGTATTTAGAAATTGTGCATTAGGGTTACATTATGACTATGTAAATAAATTTACAAGAGAATCAGCAAAACAAATCAATATAAAATTGCCTGTTGATGAAACAGGCAAGCCAGATTTTTCATATATGGAAACATATATGAAAAATCTGGAACTTGCAGTCAACTCTTCGCTGACTGCCTTGCAGTCAACTCTTCGCTGACTGCCTTGCAGTCAGCGAAGAAATCTTCTGCTTGCAATCGAATTGATACACATAAGTGGAAAACTTTTCAAATTTCTGAAGTCTTTCCAATTATCAAAAAGCCATATGTTTACCATACAAAACACGTTACGGAAACTGAAAATGGAATACCCTATGTTGTAAGAAGCAAGTATAATAATGGAATTAAATATTATGTTAAAAAGCCAAGTGGAAGTATAAATCCTGCGAGAGTCATTTCCTTTGGTGCGGAAAACGCTACTTTCTTCTATCAAAAAGAAGAATGGGTATCAGGACGAGATATTTATTATATTGATACTCAACACTTAACGGAATATGCATGTCTGTTTATTACTGCTTGCTTACAACCTATTGCCTCAAAATATTCGTATAACTTTGGATTGTTTCCCGATTTGTTGAAAAAAGAAAAAATCAAATTACCAATAACATCAAATGGTACACCTGACTATGAATATATGGAAAATTATATGGTATATGTATTAGGCAAAACAAAAAAATTTTTGAGCCATTTAAATACGTGTGTTTAATCATTACAGGTCTTAGGGTGTAATCCTAACGAGGTATTTGGGAGTGTGGCTACCCCAACACATTGCTCACTGAAAGCACGAGCGACAGCACCGTTTTGGACAACCTGTCCATAGATGGCCTGCTCGCTCATTTCGCACATAAATCTTGCATATTTAGATATAAATTAAGACATCAACCTTTGGGATTGATGTCTTAATTTATATCTTGTCAATGCCACGAGTGAGTTAAGTTTGTTATACTTCCTTATCCACCCGCGGCATTGGCGTTCCGGTATTTTTGTTTTTCAGTCGTTTTCTTCTGTGTCCGTGTCACTCGTCCCCGCCTGCTCGTCCTTTTCGGTCTCGGCGCTCTCCGCACCGCCGTCCTTCGCGTCGGATGAGTCAGAGACACAGCAAGCGTCGCTACCGCCGTCCGAACTTCCGCAGCAGCAGCTTTCCTTCTCTTCTTCTCCGCTCTCTTTTCCGGCGTAGGTCTTTGACTTATTGTACTTTTCCTTTTTGTCCGAAAGCTCCTTTTCGAGCGCGGAAATTTTCTCAAGGCACGTTTTTATTTCTTTCATTGCGCCGTCTATCTTCTCGGAAATACCGCTTTGAGATTCAAGATATCCGTACGCCGCTCTGCCGAGTTTTTCGTATTTTTCACAGAGCTTTGCTTCCTCTGCCTTGATTTTTACCTTTGTCGCGGTGACATCGGTAAACTTCACCGTCTCGTTTACCGCTTTGTTTGCGGCGTTTCCGACGGTTTCCATAAATTCATCAAATTTTGACATACCAAGCCCCCTTTTATTTTGTTTATACTTATTATATGCCCATTTTGGCAAAAAGTAAAGCACACTCGGAGATTTTTTACATATTTTCGCTTTCGGAAGGAAAAAATAGAGATAAAAAGAAAGGGGTTTTATATGAACATCGATAAATCGACATACAAAAAATACGCTTCGGCCCATGCTCCGAGATCCCCCATTGTCAAGGACTGCGTCTGCGCGTTCATCTCGGGAGGGATTATCTGCACGCTCGGGCAGGTTCTTACCTCGCTTTATCTTCTTTCGGGGCTTTCAAAGGAGGACGCCGGTACTCTCACATCGGTAACGCTTATATTTCTAAGCGCCCTGCTCACAGGACTTGGAATTTTTGACAAAATCGCAAAGCATGCGGGCGCAGGTACGCTCGTACCGATAACGGGCTTTGCCAATTCTGTCGTCTCCCCTGCAATTGACACAAAATCCGAGGGGCTCGTGCTCGGCATAGGCGCAAAAATATTCACCGTCGCAGGTCCGGTTCTGCTCTACGGCACGCTTGCGGGCGCAGTTTACGGTGTCATTCTCTATATTGTCGGGCTTTTCTGAAGGAATAAGAACATGTTCGGAACTTCGGACACGTTTATCAGCAAAAAGCCATCGTGAAATCCGACGGAAAGACAAAGAAAAAGAGTTAAGATGCAGATTTTTTGTGCGTCTTAACTCTTTTTTTTGATGTAAAATCAATCTTTATTTGTTTCGGGATGATTCTTCAAGCGTCAGCTGGGTTAATTATCTTTCTTCCCTGTAATAGTTAACTCCGAGACCTGCCGGAGGATTGTTTTCTTTCTTGTCGCGTATGCTTGTGATGACAAGCACTAAAATGGTAACTACATACGGAAGCATTTTGAGAAGCTCTTTTTCGCCGAAGGTGATTCCGGTAATGTAGTTATACGCAATGTAAAGTCCACCGAAAAGGAACGAGCCGAGTATGCTGAGATTGGGACGCCATACCGTGAAAATGACAAGCGCGATGGAAAGCCAGCCCATTGCGTCAATGGAATACTCCCAGTTGCCGTTCAGATAGTCCATGATGTATGAAAGTCCGCCGAGACCTGCAATTCCGCAGCCGATGCAGGTTGCAAGATAGCGGTATTTAGTCACGCTTATGCCCACTGCGTCCGCCGTGGCGGGGCTTTCGCCGACCGCACGCAGGGAAAGTCCGGTGCGCGTTTTCGTAAGAATATATGACGCCGCAATTGCTACAATAATAGCAAGGTAAACCATAGGTCCGTACGAGAACAGGAGCTTTCCGACAGCGCCGAGCTTATTTGAAAATGTAAACAGGCTTGTAAAATACTTGCTTGCCTTGCTGTAAGAGACGACATCAATCCGCGCAATCATAAAATTGGTAAGACCGATGCCGAATGTGGTAAGCGCAAGTCCTGTAACATTCTGATTTGCGCGTAAAGTAACGGTTAGAAAGCTGTAAAGAAGCCCCATAAGCGCAGAACCGATAAATGACGCAAGTATCGGAATAAATACAGCAAGAAAAGGATTTATAGCCTCGTCTTTGCCGAGCGAGCTTGTATAGTAGGACTCGCCCATGCAGCCGCAGACCGCGCCTATGCACATAACTCCGGGGATTCCGAGGTTAAGATGTCCCGATTTTTCCGTGATTATTTCTCCCGTCGAGCCGAAAAGGAAGGTGATGCCGAGACGAATGGCACTGACAATAAATGTAAGCATTATTTTACCTCCTTTGCGTGACTGCGAAATACGATTTTATAGTTGATGAAGAACTCGCATCCGATTATAAAGAACAACACAATCGCCGTGATGATGTCGGAAAGTGAATCGTCGAGACGGAAATTGGTGGAAACCAGCACCGAGCCCTGCTGAAGAAAGACAACAAGGAAGGATGTTAGAACCATATAAAGCGGATTGAACTTTGCCAGCCACGATACCATGATGGCGGTAAAGCCGCGTCCGTCAACGGTATTCATATTGATTGTGTGGTCAGTACCGCCGACAAGCAGCAGTCCTGCGATGCCGCAGATTGCACCGGAAAGAATCATGGTGCGGATTATAACGGTTTTTACGTTGATACCGATATATTTTGCGGTTTTTTCGCTCTGCCCGACAACGGAAATTTCATATCCGTGCTTGCTGAAGCGAAGATAAATATACATTGCGACAGTAAGGAGCGCAACGACCAGAATATTGAGAAAATAATCGTGCACGCCTATTTTCGGCAGACCGTAGTCCGCCATCGGGCGCAGCACGGCAGAGCCGTCCTTTACCCATGTGTTGATGAAAAACGAAACAAGGCGCATCGCCACATAGTTCATCATAAGAGTAAAAAGTGTCTCGTTTGTATTCCACTTTGCTTTGAAAAGTGCGGGAATGACCGCCCAAATGGCGCCTGCAATGATTGCCGCAGCCGTCATGGCAATGACAAGGGCGGGATACGGTATCTTGCCGCCGAAGTAAAACATGCACGCCGCGGTGGCAAGTCCGCCGATAAGCACCTGCCCCTCAGCACCTGTGTTCCAGAACTGCATTTTGAACGCGGGCGTGACGGCAAGCGAAATACAAAGCAGAATAGCTACTCCCTGGAGCATTTTCCAGATGCGCCTCGGTGTTCCGAACACGCCCTGGTACATGGTTACGTATATCTCTATCGGGTTCTTTCCGGTGAGAAGAACCGTTATTAGAGCACAGAGGATAAGCGCGCACACAACAGCGCCGACACGTATAAGACACCCCTCAAGGAAAGGAACTCCGTCGCGCTTTGCAATGTGGAAAAGGGGCTCTTTGTGCGCTTTTTCGTGCGTTTTATTCTGTGTTTTTTCAGGCGCGCTGTTCATACGGCACATTCCTCCTTCTCTTTCATTGCTTCGTTTTTAGTCATCAAAAGACCGATTTCTTCTTTCTTTGCGGTTCTTCCATCGACGATTCCCGTTATCTTACCCGAACCGATTACCATGATTCGGTCGCAAAGCTCAATAAGAACATCAAGGTCCTCGCCCACGAAGATAACGGCGACGCCGTTTTCTTTCTGAGCGGTAAGGAGATTGTAAATCATATATGAGGAGTTGATGTCAAGTCCGCGCACCGGGTAAGCCGCCATCAGAACCGAAGGTGAGGACGCTATTTCACGTCCGACAAGCACCTTCTGCACGTTTCCTCCCGAAAGCCTGCGTACAGGCGTCGTAGCGCCGGGAGTTACAACCTCAAGGCTCTTTATAATCTCTTCTGCCAGGTCTCTCGGCTTCTTGCGGTTAAGGAAAACAGATCTTCCCTTGCGGTAGCTTCTGAGCATCATGTTGTCTATAATGTCCATGTTCCCGACAAGTCCCATTCCGAGACGATCCTCGGGCACAAATGAAAGTCTTACGCCGAGATCGCGTATCTGAAGCGGAGTTTTGTCGCGCAGATTGACTTCTTCGCCGTTTTTGGGGTTGTGGTAAATGATTTTGCCCCCGTCAAGATGCTGAAGTCCCGCGATAGCTTCAAGCAGCTCGCGCTGACCGCTTCCCGCAATACCGGCAATGCCGAGTATTTCTCCGGAACGTGCCGTAAAGGAAACATCGTCGAGAATTTTGACACCCTCATGGCTTGTACAGCTTACGTGCGACACGATAAGCCGGTCGGTCGGATTTTTCGGCTCGGAGCGGGCTATGTTGAGCGAGACTTTCTTTCCGACCATCATTTCCGTAAGCTCGGATTCACTTGTCTCGGAGGTATTCACAGTTGCGATATGCTCTCCCTTGCGCAGAACCGCCACACGGTCGGAAATCGACATAACCTCATGCAGCTTGTGCGTAATTATTATGATAGCCTTACCGTCGTCGCGCATGCGCCGAAGAACCTCGAACAACTTTTCCGTCTCCTGAGGCGTCAGCACCGCAGTCGGTTCGTCGAGAATCAGAATGTCTGCGCCGCGGTAAAGCACCTTGACAATCTCAACCGTCTGTTTTTCCGAGACAGACATTTCGTATATTCTTTTCTTTACATCAATATGAAATCCGTAGCGTTCGGTAATCTCAAGCACACGCGCCGAGATTGTCGGAAGCGAATATCTTTTTCCGTCGTTTACACCGAGAGTAATGTTCTCTGCGGCGGAAAAAACGTCAACCAGCTTAAAATGCTGATGTATCATTCCGATTTTATACCCAAAAGCGTCCTTCGGCGAACGGATAACGACCTCCTCGCCGTTCACATAGATATGTCCCTCGTCCGGATAATAAATACCGGATATCATATTCATAAGAGTGGTCTTTCCGCTTCCGTTTTCTCCGAGCAGGGCAAGTATTTCGCCCTTCTTCACCGTCAGGTCCACATTGTGGTTTGCGACTACCTTTCCGAAGCTTTTGGAGATGTTTTTCAGTTCCAGAGCGGGCACATTCATCATCTGCTTTTCCACGCGCTACCTCCGCAGGTTATAGTTGGAATTTTTCCTATTTAAGGGGGAAAAGGCGGAAGCTGAACCTCCGCCTTTTATATGTTTTTTTCAGATAATCGAAAATCAGTATTTCTCGTTCAGAAGCTCGATACCGTCGATTCTGAGGTCGAAGTAAGGAGCGCTGCGGTACTCGGACTCATGGAAGTAACCGTCGGAAACTACCTCTGTGTCGCCTGTGTAAGCCGCATCTGTGTCAACGTCTGCAAGGTAAGATGTAACAGCCTCGCCGCCAACAGTGAAGGTTGCTGTGTCAAATACATGGAGAGTACCTGCCGCAAGCTCAGCCTTTGCGTTGTCGATAGCTTCCTGTGTGCCCTCAGCGCAAACAGCCGTGTTAATGTCGAAGAGCTCAACAGAGCCTTCCTCAAGACCGTAGCACCAGTCTGTGTCGATTGCCTTGCCGTTTGCACACTGTGTGATGATGTACTCAAAGTAAGGAGCCCAGTTGATTCTGGAAGAGATAGCATATGTGTTGGGGCAGGTGTCGATTGTCGTACCGTTGTAGAATACGTTCGGAACGCCTCTTTCCTCACAGGCAGAGGGAGCACCCATAGAGTCTGCGTGCTGGCTGATAACCTTGCAGCCTGCGTCCATCAGAGCAAGAGCTGCCTCTCTCTCTGCGGTTGCGTCATACCAGCTTCCGGTGAACTGAACTGCCATTGTAACAGAGGGGCAAACGGACTTTGCGCCGAGATAGAAGGAGGTGTAGCCGGAAATAACTTCTGCGTATGTAAATGCGCCGACATATCCGAGCTTAGCCTCAGCCTCTGTGATGTCACCGGCTGCAATCATTTCGTTGAGCTTCATGCCTGCCGCAATACCGGTGAGGTAACGTCCTTCATAGATGGAAGCAAATGCATTGTGGAAGTTGTCAAGATTTTCGGTGTGAGCCATTGTACCTGTTGCATGGCAGAACTGAACGTTCGGAAATTCCTTTGCTGCCTTAATCATGAATTCCTCATGACCGAAGCTGTCGGCGAAAACGATGTCGCAGCCCATATCTGCAAGCTCTGCAGCAGCTTCATAGCACTCGTTGGACTCTTCAACATTGGTCTTGAAAAGAACCTGATCGTCGCTAAGTCCGAGAGCTGCCTGCGCGTCACGTGCAGCGTTGAGGAAGTTCAGGTCGTATGTGGATTTCTCATCGTGCAGGAAGATAAAACCGATCTTAATGTCCTTAAGTGCGTCTTTGTCCTCGCTGACTGTTTCTCCGTCTGTGGATACACTGTCCTTACCGGTGTCTACCGTATTGTCCTCATTTTTGCTGCCGCAGGCAGAGAAAGCAGCCACGCAGCCGAGAAGCATCACAAGGACGAGTGCGAGAGAGAGAATCTTCTTCATAATATTTTTTCCTCCAAAATTTTTATTTACATGGCAAAAGCCAAAGTAAAAACAAAAAACAGTAACCGAAGCTACTGTCGATGTCCCGGAAAAAGCAGTCCTGCAAAAGAAGCAGGAAGCACGGGAAAGCCCTCCCGGAAACAAAACATCGATAGTCCGGTCATTTACGGCAACCGGGTAGAAACTTCAAAACCATATCTTTTGCGATATACCGATAATATTATGTTAAAAGATGTCGATTTGTAAATCAACATGCCTATTTTACATTATTTTTACCGTATTGTCAATAATGTTTATAATAAATTTACGAATGTTTTTTCACATAAAATTCAGACACAATGCACAAACCATCAAAAAGCAAAAAACCGTCCCTTCCCTTGCTGTGTGCGGGAAGGGACGGTTTTTCAGCAGTCAATTGCGCAAAGTATTCTCTGAAGCTGCGACGCCGTCTGGGTATCCGTTCTTATAATGTCCTTAAGTACGGAGCGGAGCGGCGGGAAAACATCGAAATCGAGGGCATTTTCCGCCATATGGACAGCTCCGCGAAGATGCGGTATCATTTCGCGTATAAAATCGCAGTTTATCCTCTCGACGACCTCCGCGCAGCGCATTTCCCTGAACATAAGCTCCGTTATGCGCCGGAAATTGTCCTCATACAGACAAAGCTCGCCGCATGGATTTTTTTCTCTTGTAGAGCGGCGAAGCATACGCTCGGTTTCTCCTATGCGTTTTCTGTTTTCTCGTATGATATTCTGCGCGATGTCTCTCAGCGGCAGATAATCCGAGCAGATGAGCATTCTTTCCGACATCGCAATACCCGCCCGGCTGTGCGGAAGCAGCTGCACAATAAAATTGCGCGATATACTGTCCGTGCGCGGAGCTTTCGTCATGCCGTATATCATATCGTCAAGTATGCCGTAATAATCCCTAAGGTAATCCTTTGCGGCGCATGAGCCGTTTTCTTCCATAAAAATATCACCTCCGGTTTCATTATATTCCTCATTTTGCGTTTCTGTCCGTGCGAAAAAGAGCAATATCGGCTTTTTCTGTCAAAAAACACTAAAAAGCTATTGAAGGAAGAATCCGCGGCACTCTCTCAGCTCTTTACCTTTCCGAGCGCCGTGTCAAGTTCCTTTACCGCGCTTTCTATCATCGCGGAAAGCAAAGGCGTTATTGTGATTCCGAGCGTGCCGAGCTGCTCCTCAACCCAGCTTCTTTTGTCAATTTCATGTGTTTCCGCCCATTTTTCTGCGGCGCGCACCGTAATTTTCACGGTATCGTACAGTTTTTTCTCTTTGAGCCACGGAACGACATATGTGCTTATCACAATTCCGAGAACGGCAAATACAATTTCGATAAGGTGCTCCGCAAGCACTGTGATAATTTCTGTTTTCATAATTTACACACCTCCTTTCTTAAGATATTCGTAAAATCGGTAAAGAAATACCGCAATTTGCTCCCGCGTACAGCCGTCGTGAAGCCGATAAGAAATATTTCCGTCTTTTTCAGCGTTTCCGAGCAGTATTCCGGCGTCCTTTGCCCATTCTACCGCCTCTTCAGCCCAGGACGAAGGATTGTTTCCGTCGTCCACTCCCTCCTCGGCGCTGTTCTCTTCCGCAATGCTGTAAATACCTTCCTTATTTGTAATACCGAGATAGTCCGCCGCATTTTGCGCGGTCTTTCTGTCGTCGCTTCGCACTTCAAAATGCAGATGCGCTCCGAAAGAATATCCGGTATTTCCCATTACCCCTATTTTCTGACCGGCGCTCACACTCTCTCCCTCGGCGACATTGCGGGACGCGAGATGGCAGTAATAAATATATCTGCCGTCGCCGCCTCGTATGCATATATAGTTCCCCCACTGCCATGTGAGGTCGCTTTTGTCTGTTACCATCGCGCTTCTGACGACAGTTCCGTCCGTCACGGAGCAGACATCATAAGAATTTATCCCCACAAGGTCGATTCCCTTATGATTCGATTTTTCTCCGTTTATCGTCCGCTCTCCGTACGGCGATGTGAGCTTGAATACTCCTCCTCGGAACGGGCTTTCCGTTTTCATCTTCCGTCACCCTCCCTTTCTTCAATTGTATCAAGGCGTTTATGAGCCTGCTTGACCGCCTCTTCCACTCTCGTGATGCGCTCGGCGTGCGACTGAAGCGTAATGTTGGTATTGCGCTGTTCAAGCAGGATATCGTCGGTGCGCCTTTTGATATATTCTATGTCCGCCGAATGCTTTCCGTTCTCCGAGCCGTCCTTTTTCAGGTTCCTCCTGAGAACAGAAAGATTGATAATAAGCCCCACCATACTGCATATAATTGCAATTTCAGCTTCCAAGGCTTACACCCCGATTCTGCCGCGAAGCAGACCGCGTATGCGCCCTGCAAGCGCCTCCGCTCCGGCGTCGAGCAACGCGCCTATGGCGTTTTCCTCTTTTACGAGGAAACCGGAACTTTCAAGCGCGTCAAGATTAGTGCCACGCACGGGAAATTCCGATGAGAGGTCGAGCACCGTCATGCCGTACTTTGCCGCAATTGAGAACAGCGCTTTAAGATACGTATCGAGCGACAAGTAGCTCTCGTCCGCATGGTCGATTCCGTCAGGCTGTGAAAGGAAAACGACCGGCTTTCCCGCGTAATTTGCCGAAAAATACTCGCATATTCCGGCAAGAGCGCCGCAGTAGGTATCGGGGGACGAATCCCCCTCGTCACCGAGCGCAACGGACAAGTCCGTAACGTCTTCAAGCGGACATTCCACAATAATAATGTCGCTCTGAGCAAGCTCAGGCGCGCCGCCCGTGATAATGCTGTATAGATCAGTCCCGCTCTCGTCCTTTTTTGTAAGCGTAGCGCCGTGCGTGCCGAGCGTTCTTGCAGTAATATGCATCAGAGCGGCAAGGCGCTCGGGATATCCCGTAATTCCGTCAATGTCGTTTGTGAGCGACGAGCCGACGCACACTGCGCTGAGCGCTCTTCCGCGCTTTCCGGGAATGTACCGAACGTAAAGCTCGTCCGCGTCCGATGAAACATATGTAAGTCCGCAGGAGGGATTTGTCTCCCTTATGTAAAGGGACGTGTCCGCCGTAATTCCTATATAGCCTGTGCCTTCCGTCGCGGCGCTCAGACTCGGCTTATAGCTTCGGACTGTTTTTTCGTTAATCGTTCCGCTCTCCTCAGCGCATGTAAACACGCATCTTACATAATTGGCGCCCTCCGGCACGCTTATTTGCGTGTTCCCCTTACTGAAAAGCTGAGATGAGATATACCTTCCTCCCTTTTCGGAAAAGAAGAAAAGCTGAGCCTCAAGGCAGTTCGCCTCGTCACCGACATATCCGGAAATGTTGATTTGGTACTCCTTACCTGCTTTCAGATGTATAAATCCGCTCGTCACGGCGGATTTTTCGGGGTTTCGGTTAAGGGCGACCTGATTTCCGCTCGCTTCAAGCGCGCCGCGCTCAAAGCATGTAAAGTCAAGCATGTTTCCCGGTCCGAAATACAGCCTGTGCTCGGTATAGCGGTCTTTTTCGGGTATTATTGCTTCGATTTCCGTCCCCTCTTCCGCAAAAACGGTAATCTCAGAGCCGCCGTTTTCGGCGGCGTGTGCTCGGACCTCCACTGTGTCAAACACCGTTCCGTTTTTACCCGACGCTCCGGGCTCCCCTTTTTCGCCGTCAAAAACGCCTGCGTCCGCATCCTCGCGCACGGATTTTGCGGTTTTCAGCGCGTTTTCCGCAAGGAGAAGTATCTGCGCGCCCTCGGACGGAGTAAGTGCGGCGACATTTTCTCCGTCCGAGTCCGAATCGACGGAAAGCACGTCGATTTCCCCCGACACCGTTATCAATGCCTGCTCATCGCTGTATCCGCTCACATGATAGCGCGTAAGACCTGCGCAGGACATCACCTCATACGGCACCGTCACGGGTTCATCGTCAATTAAAAGAGTGACCGAGTCCCCCTCCGGCGGGCAAAAGGTCACCTTTTTGACAAGACCGTCCCATTTTTTGTCAAATGCAAATTCAAGCTTTTCTATGCCGTAGCTTCCTTTTGTACCGGCAATAAAGCGTTTCGGGAAAAGCACATAGTTATTGATAGTTATTTTCATTGTATCCTCCGTTTTACCGCGTATTGCCCGTTATCCGCATATATATTAGCAAAAAAAGAAAAGCGTCCGCTGACAGATATCCGTCAGCGGACGCGAAAAGCAAAAGAAAATCCCGTTCTGTTTATCAAAACGGGATTTATCGTCATATTTTGGTTCTGTTTATATTGTAATCGGAGTGAGGATTGACAATCTCTCTCCAGTCAAGATCGCCGCGGTCAAGTGCACAGATAAGCACCTCCGCCGTCGCTATGTTCGTTGCCACCGGTACATTGTGACGGTCGCACATACTGAGAAGCTCAAGGTCTTCATCGTCATAATTGTCTCCGGGAGACGTACTGCGGAAGAAAAGAAGTACATCTATCTCATCATACGCAATGCGCGATGCAATCTGCTGTTCGCCGCCGTGCTCGCCCGTCATAAGGCGTTCGATTTTAAGCCCGGTCGCCTCTGATATATACTTAGCCGTAATGCCCGTAGCACATAGACTGTGTTTACTCAGAATCCCACAATAGGCAATGCAGAATTGTGTCATCAGTTCTTTTTTTGTGTCATGCGCAATAATAGCAATTTGCATCGGTTTTGCCGTCCTCTCTTATATTTATTGAAGTTCTGTTTATCTGCTCAGTATCTGTCTTCTCTTTTTTCCGCCGTACACTTTTTTCAGCAGCGGAACAGACTCTCCGCAAACACGTCCGGCAATATTGTCAAACGCCGCCGTAAGTCTCTTCATTTCGGAATCATTGTCAACATCGGCGCAGAGAAGCCCGTACTCCTGTGAAACGGATAATCGGTAAGCGTACGGAATAATTCCGATAATGCCTATATTCGTCCGGTCAATAAGCTCGTTTATGCCTATGCGGACATCCTCAAGCACAGCTTCCGAATCGAAGGAATTGACAATCAGCTTCTGCTCCGTCACCCCAAGCTCGTCAAGCATCATTCCGGTGCGTTCGGCGGCTCTGGTCGCCGTCGGCTGGTGAGAAACGACCACAAGGGCTTCCGACGCCGCATGAGAAACGAGTTTCAGCGTGTCGCCCGCCGCACACGAGGTGTCAATCAAGATAAAATCAAGCGAAAGCGCAGATTTGGCTTTTTCGATAGCTTCGTCAAACTGCTCGCGTGTAAATTCGCACTCAAGCTCAAACGGCGCGGCACAGAAAAACAGATTGTCGCTACGGTCGCTCTTTACGGCGGCCCGTTCAATCGTCGTCCGCCCCAGAATAACGTCGCATATATCGTATATTATCATATCTTCATATCCGAAGATAAGGTCAAGAGAGCGGTTGGAAAAATCACAGTCAATCGCAAGCGTCCGCTTCCCTTTTTTGGCAAGAGCGTATGCGAGATTCGCCGCAACAGTCGATTTGCCCACTCCGCCTTTGCAGGAGGTAATGAGAATCACCTTGCACCCGGAGCCGGACGGAGACGCGTCGGTTTTTACATTTTCCATTATCCCGCCTCCCTCGTGCGTGAACCGGAATGTGCCGGCCAAGCAGCATTTTGCCGAAAAAAACACTATCCTGTATATAGTATATCACAAAGGGGAGGGTTTTGTCAATGAAAATTCGTCAAAATGGCGAAATTTAGAGAAACACGGCGTAAGGCATCGGCGCTTATAGCTTTCCAATGATGATTATACTCCCGAAAACGCCCGAAATATTCCGAAAAGCTATTTTTCGGATAATTCTTGATTTTTTTATGCGATTGTAATATAATAGAAACGGGTTCAAGCTGAGTTTTGGGGGAGGTGCGATAATATGAAAGCATATGAGAGCGAAAAATTTGAAATTCCGAAGTGCTGCGCCTACTGCGAGCGGGCAACGGTTCTTGCAAGCGAGGAATATATTCTGTGCAGCAAGAAAGGCGTTGTCTCTCTGTCATACGTATGTCGGCGTTTCCTTTACGACCCCCTGAAACGCATACCGAAAAAAAATCCGCTGCTTCAGGTGCCGGACGATACAGATTTCGTTGATGTATAAAGCGCGCCTATAACAAAAATACGGGAAAATCCGCAGACAGGTTATAAACATCTGCGGATTTTCTTTTTTTCAGCCTTCGTACTTTGAATACGTCAGTTCTTTTACTATCCGTCGAAGATCTTCTTCATCGACATAAAATTCCATAAACTCATCGCCGAGCTTTGCCTCGCCTGCGGGCGAGAGCACGGCGGCTCGCTCATACGATGACGCTTCGGAAAACAGCGCGGCAAGCTCGCCCGCCGTCATGTCCGTCACGGAATATTCCGAAACCGCCGAGTAAAGTCCGAGCAGATATGTCTCCGAGTCAGCCTTTCCGAGCAAGGTATCGACAAATGCCGAAAGAAACAGTTTTTGACGTTCCATTCTCGAAATATTGGTCTGATCCTCGACATTTTTTCGCGACCGCACAAAGCGCAGCGCCGCGTCGCCGTCAAGAATCACATCTGCGCCCGCGAAAAACGCCTCGTCAATATCGGTGTAATCCTTCGGAAGCGTCATTTTCACTCCGCCGAGCTTGTCTGTCAGAATTTTCACCGCCTCCATGTTAAAGGAAGCGTATCCGTCTATCTTTGTTCCGTAAAGAAAATCGGAAACAGCGTTCACCGTGTTGCGGCAGCTGAGCTCCGTTCCGTCGCCGTAAGTGTGCGCGGTCGCAAGCTGTGCGTACCTCTCTCCCGCCTTTTTTCCGCCTATTCCGAGCACGGGTATCATCGCCATCGTGTCACGGTTTATATGAAGCAGAGTATAAGAACGTGTTTCTGAATCAAGCACAAGAAGCGCAAGAAAATCCGCTTTGTCGCAGTTGTTGTAGGATTCGCTTTTCTGCACCTTTCCGTCTGCGTCAACTCCGATAAGAAGATATGAGCTCACCCCTTTTTTCGGAAGATACGCCTCTCCGTCTATATATACGATTTCCCGCTCAAGCAGATAGTCGGTTGCGCCTTTTCCGTCGTCCTCGCGCTCGTTTTTCTTCTCCGCATACTCGGAAAGGATCAAAAACAGCAGGAAAACAAGCCCCAGAGACAAAATAAGGACGGCAAGCCTGCTCAAACGTTTTTTTGCCGTTTGTCTCATAAGCTCACCGCCCTTTATATTTCATGTATCAGCTATTTGTCTTTTTCTTTCCGAGAAGCACAGCTCCTCCGAGAAGAAGAACGGCAGATGCCGCAAGCACCGGAATGTACGGGAAGCTATTCTCACCCGTCTGAGGTGAAACGACCTCGGGCTTGTCGATATCGACGCTCGTGGGTACCGTAAGGAACGCAATGGCACCGAGCGAATCGAATTTAATCGTAACCTCTGAGTCGCCTATCTTTACGTTCGCATCGTCTACAATCTTCCATTCGCCGTTTGACTTATGCATTACGACAAAATTGCCCTTCTCTGCCTTGAAATCGAATTTGATGCGTATAGTATAAGAAGCCGAAGAATTAAGAGTATTATTGTATCCGTCCGTGAGCGTCACATCAAAAAGGTCGGTAACGACAAAATCGTCTGCATTATAGCTTGCGTCAATCTTCTTTGCCGCACTGTCAAGCGCGGGGCAGATTTCGGACAGAGCCTTTGTGCCTATCTCCGAATATGCTTCTTTCAGATTTGTCTTTATCGTTTCAAGCGGAGCGGTATTTAAGTCTGCATAAGGGGTAACATAGAGATCTCCCGACGGAACGCCGGCAATAAGGGTCTCATCCGAAACAATTTCGGCAATATACCCCTGAGATTCATTTGCATAAATAATGTCCGGGGCGGTCTTCACGTCAACGCTCGGAACAAAATTGTCCGCAAAGCAGACCGAGCAAAGTCCAAGCATGAGCGCGGCAATAAGGATAAGAGGCAATACTTTTTTCATAAGTTTCATCTCCCTGATAAAAATTTCATATATGGTTCATTCGTGGTTTTCCGAAGCGAAAACCAGATAACGCTTCTGATTGTTTCCCGCAAGGCAAGTGGAAAGCACGACAACACGCTGACCGACATCGGGCGCAAAATCGCGGTCCGTGACGGCGCTGAGACTTCTGATTGAAAAAATGTTCTCAAAAAACGCTTCAAATACAAGCCTTTTGGAAAAGTTGAAGTAGTAGAGCAGGTGCTCGTTTCCGTAAGGCACCGCCGCAAAAATCGTGTAGTGCTTCTCCGAGTCCGGCATATATATGACAAGCTCGCGGTGAGCATAAAAGAACTCGCGATTTGAATAATTTTTCTCAAGCGAGCCGAACATGTCGCCGCCGTTCATTCTGTGCCCGTATATCACGGTCACGGGGTCTCCGAAATCGAGCGCATTGTAATCTTCGGTGAAAATCGCTCCCTTTGCCGCCTTTTTCCCGTCGCTTCCATGGGTAAGGTAAAACGAATTGTCCCCCGCTCTGTTAACAACGGGAAACGAAACGTCGGTTCCGGGAATATCGAGCCACGCATAAATATCCGGATTTTCCGCCCTGAGAGTCTCAAAGTCTATCGGGCTTTTATATTCCTCGTCCGGCAAGGACGCCGCATTGCTTTCCTGTACAGTTGCACTTTGCGCTTCGGTAACGAAACCGCTATCCATGCCGCCTGCATCTTCTTCACCACGCTTGCGGCAGGCAGTAAGGAAAGCGGAAACGCAAACGAGCGCGGCGCAGATGACAAGAAAATACGAAAAACCTTTTTTTCGGGTTTTCATCGCTCAAAAAGTCAACCTTTTCCAACCGGAATCTCGTCAAGCTTAGCTTCGGAGATGTATTCGTTCTCATTGTAAATATGTTTGTATGATCTGCCCCGATAGCCGCCCTTTTCGGGAACATATCCGTTATAAACAAAACCGAGAATCCGAGCATTGGCGAATTTAAGCTGCCTTATCGCCTCGTCGACATCGCCCCGCCTTGTATATCCATGCTTTAAGACAACAATCATTCCGCTGACAAAGTTTGAAACGGCAAGAGAGTCGGAAACGGAATTTACAGGCGGAAGGTCAACGATTACATAGTCAAAATGTTCGGCAAAAAGGTCAAGAGTTTCTTTCATCTTTTCCGAACCGAGAAGCTCAGAGGGATTCGGAGGAATATCGCCTGACGTAATAACGCTCAGGTTTTCGTCAAGTATCGCGCTGTGTGCGACGCGCGTTTCCTCGCCGGTCAGGTAATTTGAAAGTCCGGGGGCATGGCGCAGACCGAGTTTTTTTGAGATTGAAGGTCGGCGCATGTCGGCGTCTATCAGAATAACACGGTTTCCGGCTTCGGCAAGCGCGTATGCCAGATTTATCGAGGTCAGGCTTTTGCCGTCCTGCGGGCAGGCGCTGGTGATTCCGATAATTCGCCTTTTGTCCTCGCCGATAAAGGAAAAGGAAAGGTTGGTACGCAGAGTACGGTATGCTTCTCTCGAAGAGAAGTTCAGGTCTGCTCCTATCTTCGGTCTTTCATTTACGTCATCATTTCTGCGTTTTTTGTTTGAAAGACGAAACATTTACTCTACTCCTTCCTCTCCGCCCGTGGGAGCGTCTTTTTTCTTTCGGTGGCCGTAATAGTAATAATATTTTGATTTTCCGCTTTTGGCATTTATATCCGGAATAACGGCAAGAAGCGGTATACTGTCGCCGTATTCTTCTATAACGTCGTCAACAGAGTCGATCGTGTCGTCGAGAATCCGGAAGAAGATTATCGCGGCGCAGGAGACAACAATGCCCGCAAACATGCCGAGAATAGTATTTCTTCTTACGCTCGGCGACGAGGGAGCTGTCGGAACGACCGCCATATCCACCGTTCTTACAGAGCTTCCGGCGACAATCTCCTCGATTTTTTCGGGAAGAACGTCAGTTATTGCGTTGGCAATCTTGCAGGCCTCCTCCGGGTCTTTGCTTCTGACTGTTATGCGGAAGATTTCGGTTTCGTTGACAGCTTCTGCCGAAACCATGCCGCTAAGCTGCTCATATGTATAGTTTAGATCCGCAACCTTAATTACTTCCTCAAGCGTAAGCCGCGCCTTCAGAATGATGCAGTATGTATCGACAAGCGTTTTTGCCACGCTCAGCTCTCCTGCGGTTATCTGCAAAGAGCCGCCGCCGACAGAGATGGAGCTGTTTACATACATAAGTGCGTTTGCCGTATACTGAGGTGTGACGAAATTTGTCGTGTATCCGAAGGCAAGACCTCCGCACAGCAGTGCGGCAAGCAGAATTATCCACCATTTTTTCAGCAGAGAGAAAAACAATCTGAAAATATCTATTTTATTTTCCTGCGGCTTCTCCATTCGCACAAATCTCCCGATTTTATCTTTTTTCTATAATTATATCATTTTTTTCATAAAATGCAAGTGCAAATATATAAAAAAATCAACAAAAAAACACCGGACTGGCAATATCAGCAGAAAAACAGGCTGAATATTGCCGATCCGGCATTGTTTTTACTTTTCAAATCCCTGAAGAAAGCCTCCCGAATCGGCGGAGCATATGTCCCCCCCGACCACTTTTCCGCGGTATACAAGCAGGTTTGCGTAAACGGTCCCTTCGTAATCGCCGTAATTTGTCACCTCATATGTATAACGTGTCAGCTTTTTCTTTTTGTATTTGCCAAGGTCAAGCCCCTGACTTTTCTGGATTTCATTATATCCGGCAAACACCTTGTCAAACTCCGCCGGTATCACCACTTCCTCGCTTTCGAGCGGCTCTGAGCTTACTTTCCAGCCGAACTGCTCAAGAAAACGTATTCTGTCTTCGTTTGTTTTTACCTTTCCGTAGCTTATACTTGCCGTTTTTCCTCCCTCCGTCTGCATAACGTCATCTCCTCCCGCCGGCACGGTGATATCCTCCTCGTAAGACGGCAGAAACGCAATCAGCGTGATAAGAGCGACGAGAGCAACACACAAAATTCCGAAAAATTTGAGCGTATTTGCCTTTAGCGAATATACAAACATATCTCTACCCCCATACCGCAATTCACTTCAATGTCATTATATTGCGGAAGATACGCGAATATTCTCCGAATCACCTGTTTTTCGGAAGCAAAACGCAAAAAAGCGGAGCATATTCGCTCCGCTTTTTCATCCGGCAGTCAGGCAACAATCACGTACATTACGACAACAATGATTGTGAAAATAATCGCAACCGCCATCGTAACCTTTGAAAGCACCTTATCCATTGTGCTGGCCTTGGACTTGCCGAAGAATGTCTCGGCGCCGCCCGCGATAGTACCGGAAAGATTCTTGTCCTTGCCGGACTGCATGAGCACGGCAACAATCAGAAACACTGCCATAACAAGAAGCACGATTCCAAAAGCGAGTTCCATTTTATATCCTCCAAATAAAGACGTTTTCACCCGAGCATATTTTCCCTGTTTTTTAAACAAAAATCAAACATGCGTCTCCAAAGTACGCCCATTATATCACGTAAAAAGGAAAAATGCAATAGAAAAAACGAAAAATCCTAAAAAACTTAACATTTTAGGTTTTTTATATGCCGAGCAGCTCTTTCGCCGTTTTTATCTGGGCTTCAACGGAGGCAACGCAGGTGCCGCCCTCGCTTATCCGTTTTGAAACACAGACAGAGAGGTCTATTGCGTCGTAAACATCCTCGTCAAACAGCTCGCTTTCCGCGCGGTAGCGTTCAAGCGGCAAAGTTTCAAGCACAAAGCCCTCCGAAATACATTCCGCCACGATTTTTCCGGAAATCTTGTATGCCACGCGGAAAGGAAGTCCTTTTCTTACAAGATAATCCGCAAGGTCTGTTGCGTTGATAAATCCCTTCTGCGCCGCCTTCAGCATAGCTTCCGGCTTTGCTTTCATGGTTTTTATCATTCCGCAAAAAACGTCAAGACACATTTTCACCGTGTCGCAGGCGTCAAACACACTCTCCTTGTCCTCCTGCATATCCTTGTTGTAAGCAAGCGGCAGTCCTTTTAGGACGGTAAGAAGAGAGAGCAGGTCGCCGTAGACGCGCCCGGTCTTTCCGCGCACAAGCTCCGCCATGTCGGGATTCTTTTTCTGCGGCATTATGGATGAACCCGTTGTAAAGGCGTCCGAAAGCTCAACAAAACCGAATTCAAAGCTCGACCAGAGCACGATTTCCTCGGAAAAACGCGAAAGGTGCATCATAAGTATCGAGACCGCCGAGAGAAGCTCCGCGCAGAAGTCCCTGTCAGAAACACCGTCGATGGAGTTAAGGCACACCGAGTCAAAACCGAGCTTTTCCGCTTCAAAGCAGCGGTCGGTAGAGTAGGTAGTGCCTGCAAGCGCACAGCTTCCGATGGGAGACACATTCATTCTCTTTTTGCAGTCCGAAAGTCTCTCCGAATCGCGCAGAAGCATCATGACATACGCCATGAGATGGTGTCCGAAGGTGATGGGCTGAGCGCGCTGGAGATGAGTATAGCCCGGCATTATGACAGACTTGTATTCCTCTGCCTTTTCCGTCACTGCGGCGGCGAGCGACTTTACCTTTTCCGTTATCTGTTCCGTCTCGCCCCTCAGATACATGCGAAGGTCAAGCGCGACCTGGTCGTTGCGGCTTCTTGCAGTGTGCAGCTTGCTGCCGACTTTTCCAATGCGTTCGGTCAGCACCTGCTCGACGAACATATGTATGTCCTCGCAGGAAAGGTCGATCTCAAGTTTTCCGCTCTCAAGGTCGTCAAGTATGCCCTGAAGCCCGTCAATCAGCTCATCTGCCTCATCTGACGTGATGATTCCGCACGCGCCGAGCATGGCGGCGTGCGCCATGCTTCCCGTGATGTCCTGCTTATACATTCTGCTGTCAAACGAAATCGACGAGTTGAAATCATCTGCAATTTTATCGGTTATACCGTCTGTGCGGCCTGCCCACATTTTTGCCATAGTTTTCCCTCTGTGTATATTTTGGCTCACTTATTCTTTGCGTCAACCATCGCCTGAACCTTGATAGGCAGACCGTAGAGGTTGATAAAGCCCGCCGAATCCTTCTGGTCGTAGTCGCTCTCTCCGAAAGTGGCGATTTCCTCGCTGTAAAGAGAATAGTCGCTCCATACGCCCGCCTTTATGATATTGCCCTTGTAGAGCTTCAGCTTCACCTTGCCCGTGACCTTTTCCTGCGTCTTGTCAACGAATGCGGAAAGCGCCTCGCGCAGAGGTGTGAACCACTGTCCGTTGTATACAAGCTCGGCAAAGGTAATTGACAGCCTTTGCTTTTCATGAAGAGTCAGTTTGTCAAGGCAAAGAGACTCAAGCGCCTCGTGCGCCTTGTAAAGGATAGTTCCGCCGGGAGTTTCGTATACACCGCGGCACTTCATGCCGACAAGACGGTTTTCAACGATGTCGATAATACCGATGCCGTTTTTGCCGCCAAGCTCATTGAGCTTCAGAATGATATTTTTGGCGCTCATCTTCTCGCCGTCAACGGCAGTCGGAACGCCCTTCTCAAAGTCAATCGTGACATACGTCGGCACGTCGGGAGCGTCAATGGGAGAAACGCCCATTTCAAGGAAGCCCGGCTTTTCATACATCGGCTCGTTGCCGGTATCCTCAAGGTCAAGCCCCTCATGGGAAAGGTGCCAGAGGTTTTTATCCTTCGAGTAGTTCGTCTCGCGGTTTATTTTGAGCGGTACACCGTGCGCCTCCGCATAGTCTATTTCCTCGTCACGGGATTTGATGCTCCATTCACGCCACGGGGCGATAATGGGCATATTCGGAGCAAAATGCTTTATTGCAAGCTCAAAACGCACCTGGTCGTTGCCCTTTCCGGTACAGCCGTGGCAGATTGCGTCCGCGTTCTCTTTTAGCGCGATTTCAACAAGCCCTTTTGCAATGCAGGGGCGCGCGTGGGACGTGCCGAGCAGATAGTCTTCATATACTGCCCCTGCTTTCATCGTCGGAATAATGTACTCATCTACGTATTCGTCGGTAAGGTCAAGCACATAGAGCTTTGACGCTCCGGTTTTTATCGCTTTTTCCTCAAGCCCTTCAAGCTCGTCCGCCTGACCGACGTTTCCGGAAACCGCGATGACCTCGCAGTTATTGTAGTTTTCTTTGAGCCACGGAATGATTATGGAAGTATCAAGTCCGCCGGAATATGCAAGCACTACTTTCTTAATTTCGTTTTTATTCATCTTTATGCACCTCGTTTGAATTGTTATGCAGGAATTATACACCGAATTTTGTTATTTGTCAAGTACTTTATGAAAAAATATTCAGATTTTTTCGTTTTTTATGCAAGTCAAAGAAAAAAACGAAGATGGGAAGCGACGCGGGGGAGGAGCAATGCGGTGGGCTTTTGAAAAAGTCCCCCGCACCCCTCAAAACTTTTAATAAGGAGAAAAAAGATAGAATATGACTACACTCTTTTTCGAAAAAAGGCAAAAACATAGCAAAAGCCCCGTAAATACTGGATTTATCAGTATTTACGGGGCTTT